>CAYPDN010000268.1:0-5657 GCA_964409445.1 uncultured Granulosicoccaceae bacterium | reverse complement strand
CCCGTGCCAGGTGCAATTGACAATGCGGGCTGTAAAGCGGCATTGGTAGAAATTGACGACAACTACTGCGTTGATCTTTCACACCTCGAAGCTGTAATGCAAAACTCCGGCAGTAAATTCTTCCTGATGTCGCATATGCGCGGCCATCTCGCAGATATGGACGCCGTAGCTCAGCTGTGCGACAGACATAACGTTTCACTTATAGAAGACTGCGCCCACACGATGGGGGCATTCTGGAATGGCAAACCGTCTGGCAGCTTCGGCCGTGCGGCTTGCTTTAGTACTCAGACTTACAAACACATTAATAGTGGTGAGGGTGGCTTACTGACCACTAACGATGACGAAGTCATGGCGAAAGCGATCATTCATTCAGGCTCTTACATGTTGTACGAAAGACATGGCACCGTACCTGATCTGGCTGTGTTTGAAGATATCAAACTCAATACACCAAACTACAGCGGCCGTATGGATAACATGCGAGCAGCGATTCTCAGGGAGCAGTTGCAGTCACTGGAACAAAGCTGCAAGCGTTGGAACAAACTCTATGTAGCAGCAGAATCAGGACTTAGAAAAAGTAACGCCATTACTCTATCACAGCGACCCTCATCGGAAACCTATGTCGGCAGCAGCATTCAGTTTCGTGTAGACGAACTCGCCGACGTCGATGACTTTATAAGCCGTTGTGCTACACGCGGCGTGGAACTCAAATGGTTCGGCAATAAAGAACCACACGGATTTACCAGCCGCTACGACAGCTGGCAATATCTTGGCGACACACCGGAACTTCCCAATACACTCAAAGTTCTTAACCGCACCTTTGATATGCGCCTGCCACTGACTTTTGACGAATCAGACATGCATACTATAACCAGCATCATTGTCGAAGAAGTTGCCAAATCCAGTTAGCGACCAAATCTGTTTATCAACCAATTCCGTTTAGAGAAGCACTAGCAAAGCGACAACTCTTCGATTCGGCTAACAACACAATCGGTCTCTATTAGCTCCGGATCGTTAGTCACAATAACTTTGATCAACTCCTCCCACTCCGGGTATTGATCCATAACTCTCAGGTTGATATCCGCCGCTTTCAAAGACAAGGAATCCTGCATTACTGAAAGCAGCATGTCTTTTGGCAACTCATCCAGTAGCAATTGCCCAAGCCCATAGGCAAGAAGATCAACCTTTTTATCATTACTGCGTAAGCTATTCACAAAAGGTACAACTGAACGCAATACTTCCTTTTCTTCGAGATTTCCTTGTCGAAAATTACGATAGGCCTGCTCAATAGAATCGAAAGTAGCTTCTGCGTTCTCGGAATTTGCTCTCGCATTAATTCCAAAAACACGAATATCTCGACTGAAGTTAGCAATACTTGCATCGACCGATACACTTTCCAATGGCTCGTTTGCATTTGATTTATGCAATCTGCTCTCTTTACCTTTACCAAGCGCACCGACTGCAACAATATCTGCAATCTCACCACCCTCGCGGCTGGCAGGCAGCAACCCCACCACAGCCATATGTGTTGAAACAGCTGTTGTATCATGCAGTGTAACGGTTATACCTGTATTTAAAGCCAGCGGTTCTCGCGTTGCATCGGTACGATTTTCAGGCAATGCAGCAAGTAACTTATCAATCGTTTCACCAGCACTCTCCGCCTCGATTGTTCCGGCAATTGCCACATTAACACCGGCACTGGAAAACGTTTCTTTGTGCCAGCGCTTTACATCGTCTATCGTCAATAGAGCCACGACCTCTTCTGCCGGAGTATTATTCCAGTAGTCAGTCAACGTTGAGTCACCAAGCAGAACCTGTCTTGCAGCGCTCCATAACAATGCGGACGCATTCTCCTGCTGTGCTTCAACCCGCTTTTGCTTTGCTTTCTTCAATGCATCAAAGCGCAAACTATCCAGATCTGGCTCTGCGATCACGTCACGAACAATTGAAATAGTTTCATCCAGTGTTTCCACTGATGCTGTAAACGAACCATAGATGTGATCAGGTGTGGGAACAATTGAAGCCGCGCTTCCCAGGGCATTGATCATCTGTTTGATTTCCCTGGCACTGCGACTACCAGCACCACCCGAGGACATAAGATCAACCCCAAGATTACCAACTACTGGCATCCCGCTGGTGTGCGCCCAGTCGTTCGGCCAAATAACATGCACAGATACCATGTCTGCGTCCGGCATGTAGGCAAGCGTAAACTCATGACCCGCCTGACTAACGTGATCAGTCAGGGATGTAACACCACGCAACGGTGTCTGCGGCACAGAAGCACAAGCTGCAAGCAAGACAAGTGTTATCGTGGCAAACCAGAACAGGTGTTTGAATCGATCTATCATACCGATGATTCTATCAGCTTATATCACCATCATTATTCACACAGTTGTAAACAAAAACAGCACCGGAAGGTGCTGTTTCTTATGCTCTGTAGTGTCAGTAATCAAAAAGCAATCAGGTCGTCGGAAACGCAAATACCGATCCCTCTTTAATACCAGTTGGCCAGCGAGAAGTTATCGTTTTAAGGCGGGTGTAAAAGTGCACACCCTCCGGACCATAGATAGAGTGATCTCCAAATAGCGAACGCTTCCAGCCACCAAAGCTGTGATAGGCTACCGGCACCGGTATTGGCACATTAACACCGACCATTCCCACTTGAATTCCATCAGTAAAGCTTCTTGCTGCATCACCATCACGGGTGAAAATCGCTGTACCGTTGCCGTACTCATGTTCGTTGATCATATGCACTGCTTCATCAAACTTCTCAGCCCGAACAACCGACAACACCGGACCAAAGATCTCCTGCTTATAGATATCCATGTCAGTAGTGACATTGTCAAACAGGCTACCACCGAGAAAGTAGCCATTCTCATAGCCCTGTAAGCTCAGACCGCGTCCATCGACCACAAGATTCGCACCCTGATCTACGCCTGAATCAATGAGATCCATAATCTTCTGTTTTGCAGCCGCTGTAATTACCGGACCCATTTCTGCGTCAGAATCTCCGGCAGGTCCGACTTTCAATGCTTCAACCCGTGGTCGCAATTTATCGACAAGACGGTCTGCTGTCTCCTGACCCACAGGTACAGCAACAGAAACTGCCATACAGCGTTCGCCGGCAGAACCAAAACTCGCGCCCATCAATGCATCAACGGCCTGATCCATATCGGCGTCTGGCATAACAACCATATGATTTTTCGCACCGCCCAGGGCTTGCACACGTTTACCCGCCTGGGTACCACGGTGATACACGTATTCCGCAATCGGCGTCGAGCCAACAAAACTCACCGCCTGTACGATCGGGTTATCGAGTATCGCATCGACAGCTGTCTTGTCTCCGTTTACGACGTTGAGTACACCTTCAGGTAAACCAGCTTCATGCAGAAGCTCTGCAACCAGTAAAACAGACGAGGGATCTCGCTCTGACGGCTTGAGTATGAAAGTATTGCCACAGGCAATAGCTACCGGGTACATCCACAATGGCACCATCGCAGGAAAGTTAAACGGAGTAATACCGGCACAGACACCCAGTGCCTGGCGGTCTGAGTAAGAATCTATTGAAGGCCCTACATTTCTTGAGAACTCGCCCTTGAGCATCTGCGGGATACCGCAACAAAATTCAACCACCTCTTTACCACGCTGCACTTCACCCAGTGCGTCTTCATGCGTCTTACCATGCTCAAGAGAAATCGCTTCAGCGACTTTTTCAGCATTCTGACCAAGCAACTCGTTAAAACGAAACATGACAGCAGCACGTTTTAACGGTGGAGTAGAACCCCACGCAGGTGCTGCAGCGGCGGCTGCATCTATCGCGGCATTGACCTCATCGACACTTGAAAGGCCAAGCTGGTTTATCTCTTCACCGGTTGCCGGATTGAAGACAGCTTGAGTGCGCCCGCTGGTGCTCGCAACGCGTTTGTTGTTGATCAGGTTTTCAATCATCTGGATCTTCTCTGTAAATTTGGCGTTTCTATTTCGCCTGTGAGCGTATCAGGAAAACAGGCACTTCACTATGCTGCAGGTGACTTCACCCCGGTTGCATGGCACCATAAGTCGATAATTTCTTTGTAGTTATTTTCGACCTGGGTAACCAGCGTTGCGTCATCACAATCACCTGCCAACCAGCGCCTGGCCGATTCGCCAAATATAGTTCTGCCGACAGCAAAACCTTTTACCAGAGGCAGGCCGCGAAAGGCCTCAAAACCCTTAGCCAACACGTCAACAGGTGCATCCAGACCCAGAACGACGACTCCACAACAGCGCGGGGTTGTCTCTTGTATAAGCGCGCAGATTTTTTTTGCCGAAACTGAATCTACGCAGGGAATCTTCCACCAGTCAGGTCTGACATCGAGCTTCAACAAATGATCAACGGACTGGTACAGAGACTCGCCAGTATCGTCCTTCTCTGTAGCAGGTGGGATAATTTCAAGTAATAGCTGGTGGCCACTCTCACAACAACTTTGATACAACTCGACAATACTATCGTCTTGCTGTTGCCTCAGACCCACCTCGTCTGCGGCACTGTAAAAAACAAGACACTTTACTATCTGCTCAGTTGGCCATGACTGTAAACGGGAACCTATACTGGCATCACCTTCAAATTTAATCGGTACAGAGCCCGGTAATTCAACCGGTCGTCCAATCCACATATTGCTACCGGTGGCCTCATTCAGTACATTCTGTCCGAATCGGTCATCACATAAAATGCCACCACTGTCCTGCAAACCTCTTTGCTTAATTACGTTGTTCGTCGCCATAAACAGCAACTCTTTAAGCGCTCTTATACGACTTAAATCAGCACCACATTTCTGTGCCATTTCTACAAGCTGCCTGCGGTGATCAAAAGCGTGTATAAAAAGCTGTTTCTTTGGTGACGGCCAGGTTGTTACACGGTGCAAATAGCTAAGCTCTGCATCTTCATCCGGGCGCTTGATGCGATCACTATTTTCCAGGTAATAGTCCAGTTCCGGTGCTGTAGGCATAGCAGGTGTACAACCATGGCGTGACACCACAAGAGCCCCACAGGCATTGGCGTATCTCAGCGCCGGCTCGTAGCCTTCATCGTTTAACCAGCCACGCAGAAAGCCCGAGATAAAAGCATCTCCGGCACCAAGCACATTCAATACGTCGACAGTTACCCCTTTAACCGTTACACCATCATCAAGGCTGCCGGGGATCGCGCCATCGTAAACACTCGCACCATACGGTCCCCGCTTTAAGACCAGCACAGCTTCAGATACCTTACGGATGTTTCTCAGCGCCTGTAAGGTATCGGTACTACCTCCTGCGATATGAATTTCTTCTTCAGTACCGACAACAAGATCAAACTCCGGTAACACACTCTGCAAGTGAGCAGTTACTGAATCGCTGGCAATAAACCTGGTTTCGCCATCACCTTTGGAGGTCAAACCCCAGAGCACCGGTCTATAGTCAATATCCAGTACCGTTTTAGCTGATGATTCCCGCGCCAGGCGCAACGCCTTCTTTGATGTATTAAGTATGTGCTCCGTCGACAGATGTGTTCCGGTAATCAGCAGCGCTTTACCGGAAGCGATAAAGTCACCATCAATGTCATCGACACTGATCGCCATATCAGCGCAATTTTCACGGTAAAAAATTAACGGAAATGTGTCCTGGTCTTTTATCCCCAACAC
>CAYPDN010000267.1:0-5670 GCA_964409445.1 uncultured Granulosicoccaceae bacterium | reverse complement strand
GTTTTCAACAAGATTATTGTGTGATAGTTCCGAGATCGATTGACAACCCATCAAGCGCATGTCGCGCAGTACTTCGGCATGTAGATTTGTCAATGCACGTTCAACTCCCGGCTGTCCAGCGGCAGCTAACGGGTATAGATAAAAGCGACCTAAGCCAACAGCTTTTGCACCACGGGATAGCGCTTTGAGAATATGGGTGCCGCGTTGAATGCCGCCATCCATAATTACATCTATTCGATCACCCACAGCATTTACAATTTCTTCAAGCTGATCAAACGCTGTACGTGAACCATCCAGCTGACGACCGCCATGGTTGGACAAAATGATACCTGTGCAGCCAATGTCAGCGGCGCGCTTTGCGTCTTCGACAGACATGATGCCTTTGAGGCAAAACTGTCCATCCCATTCCTTAACCATCAATGCGACATCGTCCCAGTTCATTGTCGGGTCCAGCATTTCTGTGAAGTAGCGACCGATAGACATGGCACCACCTGACATATCTATGTGTTCGTCCAATTGCGGCAGTTTGAATTTTTCATGCGTGACGTAGTTAATACCCCACGCTGGTTTGGAAACAAATTCGTACAGGCCTTTGAGATTAAGCTTCATCGGAATAGAAAAGCCGGTACGCAGATCACGCTCCCGGTTACCGCCGGTTATGCTGTCTACTGTCAACATCATTACATCGATATTGGCTGACTTCGCGCGCTGCAGCATGGCAGAGTTTAAGCCCCGGTCTTTGTGGAAATAGAACTGATACACCTGCGGGTTGCTGTGTCTTTTACGCAGTACTTCCAGTGACGCTGTTCCCAGTGACGATACACCAAACAGAGTGCCGAACTGTGCAGCGACTGCAGCAACAGCTTCTTCACCCTGATGATGAAACAGTCTTTGCAGCGCAGTTGGGGAACAGTAAAAAGGGACGTCAAGTTTTTGCCCCATAACCTCGACTGAGAGGTCAACCTGCTCAACACCTCGCAAAACATTAGGTACAAGATCTACCGACTCAAACGCCTCGGTATTGCGGCGCAGAGTTAGCTCGTCATCTGCACCGCCGTCAATGTAGTTGAAGATCGGTCCGGGCAATCTCTTTTTTGCCAGGTTGCGATAATCATGAAAATTGTGGCAGTGCTTGAGTTTCAATGATTATGTTTCCGGTAAGTAGCAGGATTGTGAGTGGCGAATTCTGATTCCCCAATATTGGTAAATTAGCTTGACCAGATTTAACGGTCAAGTTAATTTACCAGATAAATATTTTGTCGGAAAGACCGGTTTAGCCGGAGATAATAGATTCAGGGGGCTTATGCGCCGGAAAAATACAGCAGGCCGTCTTTTTGACCGGATCGAGAGCAAATCACTATCGGCTGAAGCGGTCTCGCAAATTGAAAATCTGATTTTGTCAGGTGTATTGAACGAGGGCGAACTGTTGCCCGGTGAACGTGAGTTGGCGGAACAGTTCGGGATCTCCCGACCAAAGGTTCGAGAAGCGCTGAGCCAGTTGGCCGACAGTCAATTGGTTCGTATAGTCGCCAATGATGGTGTCTACGTGGCGCAGCTCGGCGGTGAAGTCATGTCTCCTGCGCTGGTTGCTCTTTTTAATCGCAGTGCGAATGCTAATCGCGATAACCTGGAGTATCGTCGCGAAAATGAAGGTTTTGCATCGCGGCTTGCTGCACAGCGAGCAACTGATGAGGATCGTGCAGAACTGAAGCGCATACTCAAGGCAATCAAAGCTGCGGATGAAGTTCAGAATAATACACTTGCCTCCGAACTTGATATGGAGTTGCACCATACAATTGCATTTGCGGCGCACAATCGCACGCTGACTCATATGATGACAGCGCTATACAGTCTTAATCGAAGCTCGATTTCATATAACAGACATGAGCTAATGAATATGGACAAGGTTGCTGAGGGGATACAGCAGCAGCACGAGGATATTGTTGCAGCAATCTGCCAGAGTAAACCTGCACAGGCCGAGAAGGCGGCGCATGCTCATATTGACTTTGTGACTTCTCTGGTCATAACTGCCTTCGAACAACTGTCACGGGAATCACTATCGGGTAAAAGGTATAGGCAGAAAAAAGCCTCGGCCTGAACCATAGTTTTATAGAATACGGAATATGGCCACCGATACTCCAATCTCTCTGTGGGACGTTTCTGCTGAAGAATCAGCCTGTGAGGGCACATTCCGCGCTGACGCAAACGTTGACGTCGCGATTATTGGTGGTGGATTTACCGGTCTATCCACAGCATTGCACTGTGCGCAGATCGGATTGGATGCGCATGTGCTGGAGGCAGAGCAAATCGGTTTCGGCGGCTCTGGTCGCAATTGTGGTTTGGTGAATGCAGCACTGTGGCTGCCACCGCAGCTCGTTCGAGAAAAGCTGGGCAACACTTACGGTCCGCGATTTATAGAGCAGTTTGGCAACGCACCCGAGTACGTTTTCTCACTAATTGAAAAGCATCAGATGCGCTGTGAGGTAACCCGAACAGGTACCATTCACGCGGCGCACTCATCACAGGGATTTGAAGAGCTTCGCGGCAGGCATAAGGAGTGGGTGCGTCTGGGTAAGCCAGTCGATCTGATTGACCGCGAACAGGTTGCTGAGTTGATAGGTACCGATGTATTTCATGGCGGTCTGCTCGATCACCGCTGCGGCACGATAAACCCGATGGGGTATTGTCGTGGGCTGGCACGGGCTGCGAGAGGTGCCGGGGCCTCGATCAGTACTGGAGTCAGGGCGACAAATTTATCGCGCCGTGACAGCAAGTGGCTGGTGGAAACCGATCAGGGTTCAATGACTGCCAATGCTGTAGTGCTCGGCACCAACGCCTATACGGATAAGCTATGGCCGGGTCTTAACAAAGTCTTCACACCGATTCATTATTTTCAACTGGCAAGCAAGCCGCTGGGTGCTGATGCAGCGCATATTCTGCCGGGTAAACAGGGCTTGTGGGATACCGGCAAAATAATGTTCAATATCAGGCGCGATAGTTTTAATCGCTTGCTGGTCGGCAGTATGGGGAAAGTGATCGGTGCACACGATAAAGGTTTATCTCATCGCTGGGCGACAAAGCAGATCAAGCGCATATTCCCGGACCTTGGTGAAATAGAGTTCGATACGGCATGGCACGGGCAAATCGCGATGACTCCTGATCACCTGCCACGTATCTATGAGCTTGATGAAAATCTCTTTACCCCCATTGGTTATAACGGTCGGGGCATTACCACCGGCACTATTTTTGGTAAAGCGATGTCCGATTTACTGACTGGTATGGATCGACAGGATCTGCCGTTACCGATAACCGAACTTAAGACTGTCGCTTCTGCAGCTGTCATGTCGCGTGTTTATCAAACCGCGTTTACCGCTAACCAGGTACTAAAAAGTATATGAACCTACTCCCCGCAGAATGTCAGTATTGGTGGTGCCGGTTCTGATGGTGCGTTGCGGACCTTGAAACACCATCACTGCGATATTGCGATAGTAGGTGCAGGTATTGTGGGGTTAGCGACAGCCTACTATCTCAAGAAACTAAGCCCTGATACATCAGTACTGCTTGTAGATGCCTCTGAACCCATGGCACTGACATCGGCGCAGTCAGGTGAAAACTATCGCAACTGGTGGCCGCACCCGGTTATGACTGCTTTTACTGATCGCAGTATTGATCTGATGGAAGATCTGGCCAGACAAACCGATAACCTGATCAATATGAACCGCCGTGGTTATTTGTTGACCACGCGGTCAGATAATTCAGACAAGCTGATGGAAGAACTGGTGTATGGGTACTCGCAGTTGCACGGTAATGATATACGTGTGCACGACAAGTCTGCCGAGAAGCATAAATTAAGTTACCGCAAACCGGACAGCCCACTGTGGGAATCTGCACCTTCCGGAGTGGATGTTATTAACGATCAGGCTTTGATCAGGGAGTGTTTTCCGTATTTTGATCAGAGCATTAATACGCTGGTTCATATTCGCCGTGCTGGTGCCATCAGCGCTCAGCAGATGGGGCAGTACATGCTGCAGAGTTTCAAACAGGCTTCCGGCAAGCTTATTAACGCAGATGTATCGGGAATCGATGTTAATAACGGTTTTGAAATTCATGCAGAACAAAGCAGTATTTCGATAAAGGCAGAGCGAATAGTTAACGCGGCCGGTCCTTTCATCAAAGAGATCGCAACCATGTTGTCAGTTGAGCTGCCGGTACACAACACACTGCAACAAAAGATCGCCTTTGAAGATACGGCCAAAGCTATACCGCGGCAAATGCCGTTTTCTATTGATCTTGATGGTCAGTACATTGACTGGACTGATGAAGAGCGGGAGCTTCTTGCAGAAAGTGGAGAACACGAGTGGTTAACGAGTGAGTTGCCTGGTGCAATTCACTGCCGGCCTGAAGGTGGTGACAAGGGCAACTGGTTGAAACTTGGCTGGGCATTTAACGATAGTCCTGCAGAGCCGGTTCGCACGCCTGAGCTAATGGATGCGTTTCCCGAAATAGTATTGCGCGGTGCAGCGCGTCTGAATCCGAACCTTAAGCAGTATTACGCAAAGTTGCCCGCTTCACGTCATCACTATGGTGGTTACTACACACTGACAGATGAAAACTGGCCGCTGATCGGTGCGATGGAAACTGAAGGTTCGTTTGTTGTTGGCGCTATGTCCGGCTTTGGCACCATGGCGGCGTGTGCTGCAGGTGAATTGTGTGCGCAGACTATGATGGCTTTAGACTTACCCGAGTATGCATCTGCCTTATCCCCTGCGCGCTATAACAACGACCGGTTAATGGCTGAAATACAGGCGCTGTCGCAGAGAGGTATATTGTAGCTATTGCTGAAATTATAATAATAGCCAATATATCAATAGGTTACATGGCTTATAAAGCTAGACACGCATCTGGCGCCTCGAGCTAAAAGTGCCATCAGTGAAGTCATTTGAATTAGTATTGAAATACCTAAACAACCTATTTGGGAGAGAGGAAAATGAACAGAACCAAGAACCGGTTTGTACCAGGCATAATTGCAGGCTGCATAGCTGCAATGACTTTTGCGTCAACATCAGCCATCGCTGAAAATGGCGATACACTGAAAGCGGTCACTGAACGGGGCAGTTTGCTTTGCTCTGGCCACAACGGAAGTTTTCCTCCGTTTGTTCAGGTGACAGATGACAATAAATGGAGCGGTTACGACATTGACTATTGCCGAGCCTTAGCTGTAGCGCTCTTTGGCTCCGATGAAAAACTTAAAATTGTACCCATCAGCTGGGCACAGCGCTTTCCATCACTTCAGTCTGGTGACATTGATGTAGTTATTAAGGCAACCGGCTGGACTATGGGGCGTGATACTGAGCTCGGCATCCAGTTTTCAGTACCTTATTTTGTTGGTGCCACCAATGTGATGATGCCAAAAGAGCTGGGCAGCACCACACCAGAAACACTTGAAGGTGGTTCTTTATGTGCCAACGCCGGTACATCGACTGAGCGACTGGCAGCCAACTTTTTCAAAAGCCGTGGCATTGAAATCGAAATGATCACCTTTGAGAAAAGTGAAGAAACTCGTGATGCGTACTTTGCCGGACGTTGCGACAGTCTGGTCGGCTGGGGTCCGAATCTGGCTGTTACCCGCCAGAGTGCTGAAAACCCGGATGATCATGCAATGATGGATGT
>CAYPDN010000266.1:0-5693 GCA_964409445.1 uncultured Granulosicoccaceae bacterium | reverse complement strand
TGATACTGGATACCAAAGGCACGTCTTCGCAAACAGATATTGCCGACTATCTCACCAGTCAGAGAGCCGACGGTATTATTTGTCTCGATGGTTCTTTACAACCAGATTCAAGTAGTGAAAGCACCATGCTAAACCTGCCGCTTGTGTTCGGCTGTGAGTGGCCTGCAGATAAAGGTGCCTTTAGCAGCGTTCGATCAGACAACGCCAAAGGTGCAGCACTGGCGATAGATCACCTTGCATCACTGGGTCACAAAAAAATTGCCTATGTTAGAGGGCCCAGGGAGAACGTTTTAACGACAGAAAGAGAACAGGCTGTTGTGGGTGCGTTAACTCGGTGTGAGTTGTCGGCTAACCCCGCCTGGTTTCTTGACGGTGACTTCGGACTCGAGTCAGGAAGCAAGGCAGCAAAGCAATGGCTGCTTATGGATGATCGTCCAACAGGTATCTTTTGCTCCAGCGATTTAATGGCAATTGGTGTAATGGCAGAACTTATATCAAATAGTATTAAAGTGCCTGATGATGTCAGCGTGATGGGTTTTGATGATATAGACATCGCACGTTATTACGTTCCTGCACTAACAACTATAAGGCAGCAAACGCGTGCGTTGGGAGTTGAAGCAGCAGCCACATTGCTCAGTAGATTAAATGGCACAAATACAGATTCTGACACAACAATTCGATTGCTAGACGTCGAATTGATAGAAAGATCCAGTACCGGTCCGGTACCGTCGTAACAGGCCGGCTGAATTCAAATCTCTTAGTCCGAGGTGTCAGTGCACCAGTCTAAATTTGTATAGATTTTCTACCTCAAGCAAAGGGTATACATTTTCCTGCATCAAATGTAATTCATATACAGTCCAACGGATATTCTGTGGAAAAGAAACCATTGAACTTTTTGCTTTCAATTGAGCCAGCGACACGGGCTTAAGGTAGCGACAAAGGGTGATATGTTGAATATCAGGTCGATTCCAAATCAATTCTGTGTCACGAACTATTTTACAGGTACGTTCACGAATTTCTTCCAGCACAGGCGAAGGAGGAAATTTCAATATAATTGCGGAATCTCTGAACTCAACTGTTGGCTGTTCTAAGCAGAACTTATCTGTAGTTTTAGCTACTTCCAACAGAGCAGCCGTTACCAGCGATTGGTATTTATTCCATACACTCTTTTTCTGTGAGACCGATTGCTCACCTCTGGCCCACACTATCGGGAAAATACTCAAATGCAGAGTATTTACCGGGCAAATGAATAAATTCGGCTCTGCCGCAGCATTGAGTATCTCAGCTTGAATTTGGCATAACGTTTTTCGAAATTCACTGCATGGCATTGCATTCAGGTTCACTGCGAATAGACTGCGACCAATATTCTCATCTACGATCGTTAGTGACTCACTCATGCTTCAGGCTTCTAACACTCACAAATTTTCAGTTTTTCTGCACCATTATTAAACCTGATACATTTTACCCATATCATATAAATTAACTAACGCGTTGATTCTCTTCCTTTTTGGACAAAGAAAAATACCTGATCAAAAAGCATAACAGGCAAACAGGCCAGCGCTAACAAATCTACAGTGTGGCTCCTCAGATTCCGGTTGTTTATTACCTCAATTCAGCCGCAATAATCTCCATCAACAAAGCATCATTAACGGCAAGGAACTATTAACACCCAAATTCTTGTAAGAATGGCGATAGGAATAGACGCGAGAATAACAATTATACCGAGAATCGCTCTTGCAATATCACTTCCTTCCCTGTGTCTTCCCTCTTCCTCATCAGACTTGTAAGCCTTGTAGCAATGCCTCGGTCCGTCAATGGGGTAAAATGCAAAATCAATAATTGCTTCCATACAGCGCCACCAGATTCTCAGATTCGTTTTCTCTACATTGGCGAAATATCCGGTTCGCGCCGAAATAGTTACATCCGGATTGCCACCGGCAATTGTGTTTCCCAGCTGATCTATCGAAATGAGCACTCTTAAAATGTAGCTGTCTCTACCTCCGCTTTCCATAAAACCTTCGCTCTGTTAGCAGTTTTTATCTATACACCGGCTTACTTCCAAATCACGCAGTTTTCGCCTTGTGGTAAAGTGAAGCGTTAGCGACTCCACAAGGCAAACACCGTGCAATATTTTGAGTACGGATGTGGTTAAATTTTACTAACATACATTCGTCTTGAAAAATATGAGATAACGTAGTTCGAAATGTAGTTGTACTGTAGTACTTGTAGTTCGTTCAGGAAAACGTTTCAGATCAACAGACTACGCAACTGTAGGTTTTGTTCTTCAACTATTTTTATCGAATCGATGCCCGAAACTATCAAAATCACTCCAGAACAACAGAATATCTTCCACGAAAATGGTTTTGTAGTCCTGCCGTCACTGCTACACGATTCGCAAATAGAAAAGGCACGGAGCAGATTTGAACCACTATTCGGCGGTGACTTCGAAACTGGCGTACAACCGGATGAGTGGAACTGGAGAACCGGGCGTGATGACCCTGCACTTACCCGCCAGATCTGCAATGCATGGAAGTCAGATCGGAGCATAGCCTCTATTGTACTGCGCGAAGACATTGGTGCTGCCTGCGCTCAGCTGCGTAACTGGCCAGGTGCAAGACTCAATCAAGACAACGTAATCTGGAAACCACCCGGAGCCCGCGCACTGGGCTTCCATCAGGATGACAGCTATCAGAACTGGATTGTGCCATCTGAAATGATGACTTGCTGGATCACTCTGGACGACACCACAATTAATCAGGGAACGATAGAATATGTTCGCGGCTCACATCACTGGATGGTCAGTCAGCCAATCAAGCAATTCCATGCACCGGACGATCCACTGGAAGATCTGCAACGTGCAGCTCTAGCCGCAGACGCTACTCCTGAGTTGCGTCCAATAGAAGTTACCGCTGGTAGTGCAGTAATACATCACGGCCGCATATGGCATGGTTCAAGAGCCAATACCGGCAACGCACCGAGACGATCAGTGGTTGCTCACTGCATGTCAAGCGACTCGGTGTTCCACGAAACGAATACCAGCGGCATTTACAGCCGCTACAAGCAACATGGTTCACAACAGATGGACGAGAGTTTTTTCCCGGTGATCTGGCACAAAGACGGTTATCGAAGCGAATGGATTGATACCTGGCTTAACAACAATGCTTAACAACAATAAAATTTGCTGATCAGGTTTTATCAAACTTTTATACTCAGGTTATAAGGCCCCAATCCACAATGAAAATAAAAAAGTTGGAAACCTTTAGCAATGAGTTCGTCTGTTTTGTAAAAGCCACCACGGACGATGGTAGTGAAGGCTGGGGTCAGGTAGCACCGTACAACGCAGATATTACTGCGACCGTTCTACATCGCATGGTGGCACCCCATGCTCTCGGAATGAATGCCTTTGACATCAACGCCATGACCGAACTGGTGACTGAAAAAGAACACAAGTTTCCGGGCTCATATCTGCGTCGTGCACTCGCCGGCGTAGACACTGCCTTGTGGGATATGCGCGGTAAGCTCGAACACAAACCCGTATGTGAATTGATTGGTGGCACACCGGGCACAATCAGAGCTTATGCTTCCTCGATGAAACGCGACATCACTCCCAGGGATGAAGCAACCCGCTTGAAGACTCTGCAAGATACCTGCGGCTTTGATGCATTTAAGTTTCGTATCGCTGCAGAGTGCGGCCACGACATCGATGAATGGCCGGGACGCACAGAAGAAATAGTGCCCACAATTAGATCAGCCATGGGTACCGACACAGCACTTCTGGTCGATGCCAACTCTGGTTATTCACCTCAGCGTGCTATTGAAGTGGGCAAACTTCTCATCGATCACGGTATCTCCCACTTCGAAGAACCCTGCCCCTACTGGGAATACGATCAAACCAAAGAAGTAACAGAAGCACTGGCAATCGATGTTACCGGCGGTGAGCAAGATTGCGAGCTACAGAACTGGCGCACAATGATCAATATGAAAGCGGTTAATATTGTGCAGCCTGACATCTGCTACCTCGGTGGTTTATCACGCACGCTGCAAGTTGCAAAGATGGCCGAAGGAGCCAACATACCGTGCACACCGCATTGTGCGAATTTGTCAATGGTGACTCTATTCACAATGCATTTACTCAGAGCGATCCCAAACGCCGGAAAATATCTGGAATTTTCAATTGAAGGCGCAGACTATTACCCCTGGCAGCAGAATCTGTTTGTTGAGTCGCCGTATAACATTGATCAGGGACAGGCTACTGTGACTGACAAGCCCGGATGGGGAGTTGACATTAACCCGGACTGGCTGGATACAGCAAAATACGAGTCGTCCGAATAATAAATGTCGCGTTTCAACACTATACGACTATGGCGACCGACATCATTTTCGTGTTCTGATATATGTTGAGATATGTGGCAGGTACTGCACTCAGTGGAGCGTCCGATGGTTGTGCTCAATCAAATTCAGAAAACTCAGTTTCAAAACCAGGGCTACCTGCTTCTTGAGAATGCAATTCCTGAGATCAAACTCGACCTGCTAAACAAAGAATTTGATCGCTGGGTAGAAGAGAGCCGTGAGCAACAAAGCAACTACGGCGAAACACTCGATGGAAGACCTCGCTTCAGCGTGCAACCCGGCCATAACGCCGAGCGCCCCGGCCTGCGGCGCATCGCATCCCCGAACGAACTCTCAGACAACTACCTCGACGTAATGCGGAGCAGTATTGCAGTAGACGCAGTGTGTGATTTATTCGGACCCAATCTGCGATTCAATAACGCCAAGATTAACTCCAAATTACCCGGTGCCGGCACAGAGGTTAAATACCATCAGGATTTCCCTTTCGAATTACACAGTAACGATGATCTGATGACTGTTCTGTATTTTCTGGATGATGTCACTGAAGACAACGGCCCGCTGGAAGTTGTACCCGGCAGTCATAAAGGCCCCCTGCATGATCACTGGCACAACGGCGTATTCACTGGAGCAGTTAGTGACGAGATAGCGCAGCAAGCGTCTGCAAAAGCGGTACCCTGTACTGGCAAGGCAGGTTCTGCATGTCTGATGCATACAAGACTTCTGCACGGCTCTGCACCGAACCAGTCCAACTATCCGCGTACCCTGTTTATTTGCGCCTACAATGCCGAAGATTCTCACCCGGTAATCGACAATCACATACCGAGCATTCACTCAGGTGAATTAATCAGAGGAGAAGACACTGGCAGAATCCGCTGCAGCCAGTATGAAACTCAGATTGCTGAAAAGCCAGGAGATGCATCTTTCTTCGAACAACAAGCCCAATCAAATAATAACAAGGCAAATACCCAGCAAGGCCAGTAGCAAGCAAGGCTAGTAGCAAGCAACGCAAATAGCTCTACGCGCGTTAAGCCACTTCACTTAAGCCGTGCTTTTTTATTATTGCGGCGATATCACCGCGACAGCTGCCGCAATTGGTACCCGCTGTAGTCAGATCTCCGACTCTGTTAACAGTGCAGCATCCTTTCAATACAGCCTTTTCAATCGCAGCTTCTCCAACCATCATACAACTGCATACCAGCACCCCCTCATCTTGTGTGTCTGATGGCTTTAGCCCTGCCAATAACCAGTGTCGTTCATTACTCTTATGCGGCACCGTCAGAAGCCCTGCAAGCCAGCTTCTGGCTGCTGCAACCGGTACTGAATCTACAATAATTGCCGCTGTA
>CAYPDN010000265.1:0-5694 GCA_964409445.1 uncultured Granulosicoccaceae bacterium | reverse complement strand
CCACACGACATCAAAGGTCAGGGTATTTACGCCTACGTGACGTTGATGGTTGGCACAGAGCCAACCGAAGATCTGCGCGCAGAACTGGTAAAACACGTACGCAAAGAGATCGGGCCAATTGCAAGCCCTGATGTCATTCAATGGGCACCCGGCTTACCAAAAACGCGCTCTGGTAAAATCATGCGTCGCATCTTAAGAAAGATTGCTGAAAACGAAGTCGAAAGCCTCGGCGATACATCGACACTTGCCGATCCTTCAGTGGTAGACGATCTGGTAGATAACCGCGCTGCCAATCAGGCCTAGCTGTATCGACAAATCCTTATGATTCAGACGGTATGAAATCCCCCGCTGTTGCAATGCTTATCTCACGGCTATCCAGAGAAGTATTCTCTGGATAGATCATCGACAATCAGGCAGCTTTTTTCAGCTGGTTTAGACCGGCAAAATATCCATTGGCCTGTTCGATAAGCTTGCTTTCCTGCTCTACCAGCACTTCAATGGGAGACGGCTTGCACAAAAGGTAACCCTGAATTTCATCACAACCATTTTCTTTCAAAAAATGCAGGTGATCGATAGTTTCAACCCCTTCAGCCAACACATGAATATTCAGGCTCTTTGCCATAGCAATAATGGCACGCGTGATCTCCGCGTCTTCATTGCTGTTAGTAACATTCCGAATAAACGATTGATCAATTTTGAGTCGATCAATGGGGAAGTTTTTCAATTGGCTCAGGCTGGAATAGCCTGTGCCGAAGTCATCAATACTTAACGTGACACCGATGTCTTTCAGTCGCCTCAGTGTCGACACAGCATTGTCAGTATCGATAGCTAACAGAGATTCGGTAATTTCCAGTTCTAAATTTTCCGGCGGCAATTTTGTCTCAGCCAGAATAGCGGCCACCTGATCGACGAATCCTGCTTGCATAAACTGCAATACCGAAATATTTACCGCGACATTGCAATAGAAAAAACCATTGTCTATCCACTGCCTGGCGTACTCGCACGAGTGGCGCAACACCCAGGTCCCGAGGGGTTTTATTAATCCATTGTCCTCAGCAATCGGTATAAACTCTTCCGGTGAAATGATTCCGAGGTCTGCATGAGTCCATCGACACAATGCTTCAGCGGCAAACACCTGCCCTGTGTGTAAATTCAATTGCGGATGATAATAAACGCTGAATGATTCATCTTTTATCGCCTGCCGCATCAAAACAGAGATGTCATGGCGCCGCCTTATTTCGTCACTCTGAGCACTATTGTGTAAACTGAAACTATTTTTTCCATTGCTCTTTGCCTCATACATTGCAAGGTCTGTATTGGTAAGCAATGTGTCAAGGGTTTCCCCGTCTCTCGGGTAGACAGACACGCCTATGCTTGGGCTGCTATAAAGTTTATTTCCGTCCAGCTCAAACGGATCTGTGAATCCGTCAATAATCTCTATCGCCAGTTTGGTGATTGATTCTTCGTGAACCAGCTTATTCAATAAAAGCGCAAACTCGTCTCCACCCATACGCGCAAACGTTAAGACGGTATCGGGTGATTGCGCTCTGTACTTTTCAATAATGGTTTCCAGGCGCCTGCTTACGGCAACCAGCATTTGATCTCCTGTGGCGTGACCAAATGTATCATTTATCCTTTTAAAGCTATCAAGGTCAAAGTAGAGAATACCCAGCATGCTACTTTCACTGCTCGCCCTTTCAATTGCGAGACGCAATTTATCTTGAAAGAAAACTCTGTTTGCAAGCCCGGTTAACGTATCGTAGTAGGCTAGCTGATGAATTTTTTTCTCTGCTATTCCTGAACGATGTATGTACCGAAGCCGATGACACAACAATGACCAATTGATTGGCTTGGCAGAGAAATCTGTAGCGCCTGCCTCGTAGGCAAGATCAATAGCTTCATTGTTGTTAAGCCCGGTTAGCATTAGAACCGGCGTAGACATCTGCTTAGGCATAGTTCGAATCCTTTTGCACACCTCGAATCCGTTTATGCCAGACATCTCCACATCAAGCAGGATCAAATCCGGCTCTACCTCGACAATGATATCGAGCGCTTGCTCACCACTCTCGGCCTCGACAACTTCAAAACCTGCCTGAGTAAGAAATTCTTTCGCGAGCATTCGCGTTGGAACATCATCATCGACGAATAGAACAACGGGCTCTGTCACTTCTGTGCTGGTGCTATCCATCACGCTGCCCTGGATGATTCGTTGCTTAGTATTTCCAGTAATACATTAAGCTCATTTTCAATATCAGCCAGCAGTTCGTCAGCTCCTTCCAGAGCGTTATCCTTGCCAGCAAATTCGAGTCGTTCGCAGGCTTTGGCCATTCTTCTGCCGCCCCAGTTAGCACTACTGGATTTAAGCCGGTGTGCACATGCCCCAACCTGTCGCCCGTCATTTTCGACAATTCCATTGCGAAGATTTGTAATGTCTTCGTTCGCGGTGTCTCTGTATTTTTCTACCAGCTTGTTGTAGAAGCCACTGGGCGCCTGCTCACACATAGCCAGCAGCTCTGAATAGACAGTCTGATCCAGTACATCATCGCAAACTGTAACCGTCGGTTCTTCGATAGCTGAGTCCTGGCCTGCGTCTTGTTCTGTGTCTTGCTGTTTTAAGTTGTAGTGATCCGGCGTTGTATGATTGGCAATATCGGTTGGTTCCGGTACACCTGCTTGCGCTAATTTAGTTTCAGGTGAATCCGATGCTTGTCCCGGCTTGAGCCAGTGCCGAAGAACTTTAACCAACGCTTTTGAACTTACCGGCTTACTCAGATACTCGTCCATTCCGGCATCGAGACACCGCTCTCGATAGCCGTCCATGACATTTGCTGTTAGAGCAATAATTGGAATGTGAGAATTGTCTTTACGGAGTGCTTCCTGTTGACGTATTTTTTGCGTCGCCTCGAATCCGTCCAGCATCGGCATTTGACAGTCCATCAGTATTAGATCAAAGGTTTGTTCTTTCAGAACATCCAATACCACTTTTCCGTTCTCTGCCAGCCGAACATCAACCCCCAATTGGCTCAGAAGTTCCATCATCATATCTTGATTAACTATATTGTCTTCTGCGAGCAGCACAGAGCCACGGAGTAAGTCTGTTGGCAGTTGATGAGCAACACCTCTTATGACTGTCTTTCTGTCAGAGTTAATCGCAGCCGTCAGACAAGTGTATAAATCCGGTTGTCGCACCGGTTTTGTGGCATATGAATGTATACCAATTTGTTTGTACTCCTCAGACGATAATTGATCGCTTGCAGAGCTCAGTAGTACTATCCTCGCCGTCTCTGCGAGTTTCTGTTCTTTTATTTTTTCAGCAACCTCTAATCCGTTTAAGCCGGGCATTTGCATATCCAGTATCACGGCATCAAAAGACGCCGCTTCCCGCTTGGTCCGTTGCAGAGTTGCCAGTGCATCTGCCCCGTTATTGATCAATACCGGCAAAGCCCCCCAGTAATTCAATTGAACTTCCATTATTTCGCGATTGGTAAAATTGTCGTCGACTACTAATACCTTTTTACCCTGCAGGGAGTCTTTACGATGCCATATCGCTTCGATATTGGAGGGTAGTTTTTCCAGTTTAGCTGTAAACCAAAACGTAGAACCACTGCTGTACTCGCTTGTAGCTCCGATTTCACCACCCATGAGTTGAGCCAGCTTGGCGGAAATAGTAAGGCCGAGTCCTGTGCCACCGAACTCCCGCGTAGAGGTGCCATCCGCCTGAACGAATGAGTCAAAAATAGAGTTCATGCGCTCAGGTTTTATTCCGATGCCTGTGTCTGTTACATCAAACTTTACGTACTCAATGTTGTCGTCACCAAGCTGCGTGGAAACCTGCAGTTGAACTTCTCCCTCATTGGTAAACTTGATGGCGTTGCCAATCAGATTTACCAACACCTGACGAAGTCGATTCGCATCTCCGTTATAAGCAATATGAAAGTCAGGTGACATTATTAAATGAAGCTCGACACCTTTCTGGTAAGCACTCTCTGCGAGTACCTGAATTACATCCTCCACCAACTCTCTAATATCGAAAGCACTTGCTGATATTTCGAGTTTGCCCGCTTCTATTTTCGAGTAGTCCAGTATATCGTTTATTACCCCCAACAGACTTTGACCAGATTTGGAGATTGTTTCCGCGTATCGCAGCTGCTTGCCATCCAGTTCAGTGTTTAGCAAAAGTTCCGTCATTCCCAAAACACCATTGATAGGTGTTCTTACTTCATGACTCATATTTGCCAGAAACTCGGATTTCGTTTTCACTGCATTTTCTGCAATTCGCGTTTTATTTTCGAGCTCTGACTGGTTGTTTTGAATAGACACTGTCATAGTGTTAAAGCTATGTGTCAACTGCCCCATCTCATCTTTTTTACCTGTTTCTTCTAACGGCACTTCATAGTTACCGCTGGCCAACCTTCTGGCACCCGTCAGCAATGAGTTAATAGGCTTAACGATAGATCTGGCCACTAGATAGTTAACCAACACTGTGAGAAATAGAACAATGCCGGCTGCAGCCAAAAAATATTTCTTTAAAGCAGTAGAACTTTGATACGCAATATCTGTGTCTAAGAGTAAATGATAGCGCCAGTTAGGATCTCTGAATTCACCTATTTCTTCAGAGTCAATAGATACCATTACATACTTATGGTCGTTGTATTCGACCATTCGAGATACACCGGTTTGCTCAACAGTATCGAACAGTTCTCGCGGCACCTCGACACCTTCAGTGGCATACAACATTGTTCCATCTACCAGGGATTCCAGGAATATCTGTCTTTGCTGATTCTGCACGCCACCAAACAACGTACCCGATGACATGTCCTGCGTTAAATGTTTCCAGTTTACTGAGCCAATCAAAGTACCATCCACTTGATTCAGGTGATACTTGTTGAATATCGGGACGCTTTGTGTAGCAACTTGTTCATTTAGACGATAGGACTTAACCACCTTGCCGTCGAAATGTATTCCCAGCTTGGGGGCTTCAAATTCCCAGGTTCCCTTCAGGCTGGTGGCCAGATATTTCGGGCGGGATGATGCAACGATCACTCCTGCGGAATTGGTTGCTATAATTTCTGCATACAGCGGAGTTCTCTTGGCGAACTTTTCCAGGTCGCTTTGCAGTGCCGTAGTAAACGATTCACCTATTGTCTGCACATTACTCATGTTCGACAGAGTGATGAGCTGGTGTTTGGCGTCGACAAGATTGTTTTGCAAAGTTGCCAGTTCTTCAGAGGCATGAGCCAACAAATTGCGCTCGACAGTGTCCCGCGTCGACTCGGTGGCTGCATCGAAAGTTAATTTGAATGTCGCAATAAGCGGCAGTACAGAGCATAGAATGGCGGAAAGTACTAATTTTTCACGAATCTTCAATTTGCTTACTCCTTGACATGACAACTACTGACAACTACGTTTATATCAATCCCGCCGAGAGAGGCATAAATCCAAGACGTTACCTTCAGAGACGGCAAATTGTTAAATCACTGAAGCATTTTTACCGTAGTACTTCGTGTAAGTAGGTAGTAGGTCAGGAAAAAGCAAGGTCGGTGTTTGTAATGGCTGGTGAGGCTGCTCAAGGAGAGATACTCATGCCGTGCCATGGCGAAGGCCCTGTATTTACTGTATTAGGTACGATCATATGAGGCGCATAGTCATTCATACGCAACGAAAATGATCGATAAAAACGCACCGTCAGGGCGC
>CAYPDN010000264.1:0-5697 GCA_964409445.1 uncultured Granulosicoccaceae bacterium | reverse complement strand
TGGTATGAAGACAACTTCGTCGGTACCGAGCTTGATCCACATCTGAGCTATGCAAAGATTGCTGATGGCTGTGGTCTTAAAGGTGTGGTTGTGAAAAGTATGGATGAACTGACGGATACATTGCGTGAGTCCTGCAAGCAGCAGGCAAACGGTGTCACTACATTTATTGAAGTTATTCTCAATCAGGAGTTAGGTGAGCCGTTCCGTCGTGATGCGATGAAAAAGCCGGTCGAAGTGGCCGGTATCAACCCTGCCGATATGAAGCCCCAGGCTGGAGCACTTGGCTAGCTTTCAGGTCGGACTTTAGTTGTTTTAAGAGGCCCCGCATTGCGGGGCTTTTTTATTGGTATTTGTTAAGTGTAAGCGAGCCGTTAGGTGGCTTGGAGATGAAGTCCTCTGTGGGCTTGATAACGGGAACCCGGTATAACGCAATCTCCCACGTTTTATGCGTGTATAGTGCGAAAAGTTGTTCGTAAAAGGGATTCCAATGATTAAGCTGCACGGCTTCGGCCCTAACCTCGGTCTGCCAGACGCAAGCCCATTCGTATTAAAAATAGATGCCTATCTGCGTCTTGCCGACATACCTTTTGAATCTGTCTCTGGTATGGACAATATTCGCAAGGCTCCCAAAAGCAAACTGCCATTTATTACTGACCCATCTATTACTGACGGAGATCAGGTGATCTCTGATAGTGCGTTTATAGTGCAGCATCTGCAAAAAAAACACGCTGTTAATCTGGATGCGGATCTAACCGAGGAACAGAAGGCCATTGCCCATCTGGTCTGCTCAACACTGGAGGAGAAGTCTTATTGGTGCGGTTTATATTATCGATGGATAGATGACGCAGGCTGGCGTCAGACCCGATCGGCCTTTTTTGGAGAAATGCCAGCGATCATGAAGCTGTTTGTTCCGGCACTTGTACGCCGTGACATGGGTAAAGCGTTACATGGTCAGGGAACTGGCCGACACAGCCCGGATGAAATATTGCAGATTGCCCGTGAGAGCATCTCAAGTGTCTCTACGCTGTTGGGTAGCGGACCATTTTTGTTTGGTGAAAAGCCCTGCAGTGCCGATGCCACACTGTACGGATCTCTTGCGCAATTAACTCTGGCTGAGATTGACACGCCGGTAAATACAATGGCCGCAGAGTACCCAAACCTTAAAACCTATTGCGAGAGATTTAAAGAAAAATACTATTCGGTTTAAGTGTCGGTTACTTTTTGATGTATATCCCCGCAGCAATTGTTCAACGCGTTACCAGTCGTGTAAGGGCCTATGTAAAACGGCTAATGACAGGGCTGTTCCTGTATCAGGATCGCATTTTTGAACCTGCAGGATCAAACAGCGGTTGTTCTATGAGTTGTGCCGGGTAGCGTTTACCAAGAATTTCGATTTCAAAAAAACCGTTATCGCTTTTACCGGACAGTTGTGCAGGTACATACCCTTGCGCAAGTGACTCCTGCACAGTGTGGCCATAGCCACCTGAAGTCACCCATCCAACCACACGCCAGTCACCGTCGGTTTGCGTATTTACTGGTGGCGTTGCATTGCCGTGTGCATCGAAGCGTGGTGCACCGTAGCCATGAGGTGCATTGATGCACTGGTAGTCAACGTTGGTTTTTGCCCAAATCGGTTCATCACCCATCACATCAGTTTCATCTGTATCAATGGTAAAGGACACACGCTTTAGTTTGCCGCCATCTGCAAATTCGACCGCTGCTTTGTCACGACCGATAAAGTGATTTTTTTCAAGTTTAATGAATCGTTCCATTGCCCCTTCATAGGGGCCATAGATTGGTCGAAGTTCGGCAAACCAGGTTGGAAAGTTTTTTTCCAAACGCATAGACAACAAGGCACGCATGCCGAAGTCTGCAATCTTGTATTCGTTGCCAGCTTCTTTGATTGCCAGATATATCTGGCGTTCGTAGGCGGGCTCCATCCAGAGTTCGTAGCCAAGATCGCCTGTGTAGGTGATTCTGTTAATAAGACACGGGCAGCCAGCGACATCCAAAGATCGGTGATCCATAAAGCGCAGGTTAGTGTTGTCCACCGGAACATCGGTAAGTTTTTCCAGTACATCTCTTGCGTGTGGACCTGCAATTGATAAACCCACCATTGTCTGACCGAAGCGATGAATGCTAACGCTGCCGTCTGATGGCAGGTGCTGTTCAAACCAGCGCATATGATAAATCTGCGCTCCGGATGAACCCCAGACATAAAAAATACTGTCATGAGATTTGGCCTGTGATTTGGCAATAGTGAAATCACCGATCAATTTGCCGTTGTGATTGAGCATCGGTGTTAAAACAAGTCGGCCTGCCTTGGGCATGGTGTTTGTCATCAGGTGGTTTAACCAGTCTTCAGCACCTGAACCTGAAATTTTATATTTGGCAAAGTTTGCAATCTCGGTGACGCCAACTCGCTCACGTACAGCTCTGACTTCATTGCCAACATGTTCGAAGTCATTTGAACGATGAAATGACAGTATGTCTTTTGCATCGGTGCCTTCAGGTGCGAACCACAGAGGTGTTTCAAGTCCCCAGGTATCTCCCATCACGGCATTGTTGTCGCGTACCATGATGTCGTACAGTGGTGTGGTTTGCTGTGGTCGCGCTGCGGGCAGTTCTTCGTTTGGGAAGCGAATTGAAAATCGTCGTGAATAGTTTTCACGCACTTTAGCGTTAGTGTATCCAAGGGTTGTGAAATCTCCATAACGTGCGACGTCCATACCGAAGATGTCGTGACCCGGGTCGCCGTCGACCATCCAGTTAGCCAGTGCCAGACCCACACCGCCGCCCTGACTGAAACCTGCCATTACCGCACAGGCACACCAATAGTTTGTAAGTCCCTGTACCGGCCCGACCAGCGGATTGCCGTCCGGTGCAAACGTAAAGGGTCCGTTAACGGTTTGCTTAATACCTGCGTTGGCGAATGCCGGAAAGTGCTTAAAGCCGATTTCAAGTGATGGTGCAATGCGGTCGAGATCAGGTGCAAGCAGTTCGTGGCCGAAGTCCCAGGGTGTTACCTTCGGTGACCAGGGTTTGCAGGCTTTTTCATAGGTGCCAAGTAGTAAGCCGGTTCTTTCCTGTCGGGTGTAGATCTCACCTTTGAAATCAATAACGCCGACAAGCTCGCGGCCGGTATCGTTGTTGAAATCTACCACCTCAGGCATTTCATCGGTTAGCAGATACATATGCTCCATTGCCAACACTGGCAACTCGATGCCAACCATTCTGCCAACCTCCCGTGCCCAAAGGCCACCGGCGTTAACTACGTGTTCTGTTTTTACGGTGCCTTGTTCTGTAACAACGCTCCACATACCGTCACTTGCCTGAGTGATTTCAGTCACGCGATTGCGCAGCTCTATTTTTGCACCGAGTGCCTGGGCGGCTTTTGCATAGGCGTGCGTAGTGCCCGATGGGTCAAGGTGGCCTTCTACCGGATCCCACAGAGCGCCAACAAAGTTTGTCTCATCCATCAACGGGAACATTGATTTGGCTTCTGACGGTGTGATGATTTCTGTTTCCATGCCGAGTGCTCGTCCGGTGGCTTGCACGTAGCGCAGAAAATTCATCCGCTCCTGCGTGTCTGCCATCATCACACCGCCCGTCAGGTGCAGCCCGCAAGACTGACCTGAAAGCTCTTCCAGTTCATCGTATAAAGACACGGTATACGCCTGCAGCTTTGCAACATTGGGATCACCGTTAAGGGTGTGAAAGCCACCTGCTGCATGCCACGAAGATCCGGATGTCAGTTCCGATCTTTCGATCAATAAAACATCGGTCCATCCAGCTCTGGCTAAATGAAATAACACCGAGCAGCCAACTACACCGCCGCCAATAACCACTGCACGAGCATGGGATTGCATAGGAGTTCCAATTGCAATTTACAGTGATTGCAATGTAGCACATCTCTTTTTTAAAGAATGGCGGGCGCGGTGCGTGTTACGACGGGTGACTATTGAATGACGTTGCCGGTATATTGCGCATAGTCAGGTTTGAGTGCATAGTTCGCGCACACATAATTTCGGGCATCACAATGACGGTACGAGCAGGCCTTGTAGGCTACGGACTTTCCGGTCAGGTTTTTCACGCACCTCTGTTTGAAGCAGCGGGTTTGGATCTGCAATGTATCGCTTCTTCTAATGCTGAAAAAGTGCATGCCGATTTTCCGGGTATCACTGTCCACCCGAACTACGATACTTTGCTGGCCGATGATAGTGTCGATTTGGTAGTGCTTGCCACCCCAAGTGAGTTGCATGCTGAGCAGTTGATTAAAGCGCTGGCTGCAGGTAAGCACGTTATCGCAGAGAAACCATTTACATCGACGGTTGCCGAAGCAGATACTGTCATTGCTGCGGCAAAATCGGCCAACCGGATCGCTACCTGCTTTCAAAATCGACGCTGGGACGGTGACTTTTTAACTATCCGGCAGTTGATAGATAATGATGTGCTTGGGGATGTACGTAGTTATCGAGCACACTTTGACATTTATCGTCCGCTGCAACCAGAAGTATGGCGTGAAAAACCAGGTGTCGCGACCGGTGTGCATTATGACCTCGGTACTCATTTGGCCGATCAGGCTTTGACACTGTTTGGAAAACCCGATTGGGTGCAGGGAGATCTGGCAGGGCAGCGACCGGGAGCGAGGGTCGTTGATACCTGCCATATACGAATGGGTTACGGAAAAAATGATCTGCGCGTAGACCTCTTCGGTAGTTTGTTCCCGACCGATGATACCTGCCGATTTAGTGTGCATGGCACCAAAGGTTCTTACGTAAAAAGATTTATGGATGTGCAGGAGTCACAAATGCGTGGTGGTATGAAGGCAACTGATGAGGGCTTTGGAATAGAAACCGAGTCGCGGTGGGGCAGGTTAACCGTGGCTAAGAGTGAAGTAGAGACTATTGCGTCAACACATCCGACGCTGCCGGGTACTCACTATGAGATTTACGCGCAGCTTAAAGCCGCCATTGAAAATAACATGCCTCCTCCGGTGCTTATGGAGGAAGCGCGTTTAACCATGCAGGTTATCGAAGCTGCGATTGAATCAAATGACTCTGGTCGCAGAGTTATTGTTTAGGCTCGATGTGCATTTGTCCTCAGATGGTCAGAGAGGCTTAACTGTTGACAAGGCAACATCATTGTGAAAGCTCTATCCATGTATCATCCACAAGTCGTACACAGTAGCCCTGCTAGCCTGTGTAAAAGTTAATCGCGTGCACATCTTTAGTGCTGGAACGAGCACAAGGCAGGGCGTATTTGGAAAGTAACTCGGTAGTCGACAGCCTCAAGCAGACCTTTGCCACTGCTGACAAAATCACCGCAGATGATCTGACAAGGATCTACGCGCCTGACGTGGTGTTCGTTGATCCATTAGGCAGAATAGAAGGACTCGTAAAATTGGCACACTACTTTAGCGGTGTATACAAGAACGTTACGAGCTGCCGCTTTGACTATCTTGATGAGTGCCGTATGGACGGTAAAACTTCCATTAAGTGGGATATGTATTTTCAACACCCGAAGCTTGCTGGCGGTAGCGAAATTGAAGTGCGAGGAGTCTCGCTGTTGGAGTTCACCGACAAAGTGCACTACCACGAAGATATTTATGATGTTGGTGCATTGATGTACGAGCACATTCCGGTTCTGGGTGGCCCTGTGAAATGGTTGAAGCGGCGTGCTCACAATGTGTCCATT
>CAYPDN010000263.1:0-5712 GCA_964409445.1 uncultured Granulosicoccaceae bacterium | reverse complement strand
GGAAAGAGATGGCCAAAAAGCATCAAAATGACAACTCACTGAAGCCACGTAAAGCACCTCGGCAGAAGCGCAGCCAGAATACAATGGATGTGATTCTGCAAGCGAGCGGTGAGTTGATTTGTGCTCACGGCCTTGAAGGATTCGGAACCAATCAGATCGCTGACAGAGCGGGAGTATCAATCGGTTCCCTCTATCAGTATTTCCCCGATAAAGAAGCCATCCTGGCTTGCCTGATCCGTGATATGCGGCGTGAAATGCTCGACGATTTCAGGAAGGCAGTTGACGATACGACAGATCAGTCCTTGCGGGTAGCTATTGAGAAACTAGTAGCAGCGGCTCTCAGGCATCACATGAGAAACCCTATGCTAACTCAACACCTTGAGAGGGCAGAGGATGACCTGCCACTGGATCACGAGACACAGGCATTGAAAATGGCGATGGCGGAAGTGGTGACGAATCTGTTAAGACAGCACAGCATAGAGAGCCCGGAAGATACCGCATTCGATCTTATCGCCGTGGCACATGGGTTAACCCAGGCCGCAACTCAGGCCGGACAATCTGATTTCGACAATTTGCATGGACGGGTAATGCGAGCCGTCGTTGGCTATCTGGAAAACTAAATAATACTTTTCTCTTTGAATGGCTTTATCGAAGTAACTCCATGAATGTGCAACTCAAAAAAGGCGAGGTAAAAATGATCCAGTGCTCTCCATGTATTGCACATATTCTTCTCCATGCAAATTGATCAGGTAAGGCTCTTCGATTTGTTGCACATAGGCAGTAATAGCATAGAATCCAACGAGACCAGTCAAGAGCATCATGGTATTCGGCGCCAAAACAAGTAAGCCAAGCCCATGTACGATGCACGCTGTGTATATCGGATTTCGTATTTTCGAATAAATGCCAGAGGTCACGAGCTCTGTTTCTTCATCTGGATCTACACCGATTCTCCAATTCTTTCCCATCGCGAACTGCGAATAGCTGGCAAATAGAATTCCACTTAAGCAAAGTGCCAGACCTGTCCACGTACCTACTTTGCCCAGTGCAATGTGCGGCTCAAGTACTGCTGCTGCATAAAGCAATGACAGCAGCAGCTGTACGATTAGTGTCCCAAACATCAATAAACTAATAAAAACAGCCCTTATTGTCCTTAACCTGGTCGCGGATCGAATGCCACTGTCGCCGACCGATACCAGTTGTGCACCGATTCTACCTCCAATGACCACGATCAGAAACAAAGCCATCATTAAAAGTGGCAGGTATTTTGATTCCATTTAACTCTCCTCTTCACTGCCAAGCGGCTTACAGCAGCATATAGATCAGTAGATTGCGTTAGGAATTCTGAAGTGCTACGCGTTGTTCTTTTTGGCTTCAACCTGAAGTCTGACCATTTCCCGCAATTCATTCGCTCCAAACTGCAGCAAAGGACGTCCATCAACGAAGAATGTTGGGGTTCGTGTAACCCGCACCGTCTGAACATCGGCATGCTCCTGCTCAATACGCTTTACAATCTCGGCGGATTGCATGTCAGATCGAGCTTTCTGCGCATCCAGCCCCACTGCTACGGCGGCATCCCAGGCTAGGTCGATACGAGGTGCACCATGATTGGCCCATTGAGGTTGGGTATCCAGTAGTGCTTCCAGCACAGGTTCGAATACACCCTGCAGTCGAGCAGCTTCGAGTATACCCACCGCTTCGTCAGACCCTTCATGGAATGTGGCATAGCGCAAGACGACACGTACTTGCCCCGGGTACTGATCCAGTATCTCCTTGACCACCGGGTGAAAAGCACGGCAAGCCTCGCAGGCAGGGTCAAAGAATTCCACAATAGTAACTGGCGCATCCTCATTCCCCATGATCGGCGCATAGGATCGAATCAACGGCGTGCCTTCACTGACCACAGGTGCGCTGTCAAGGGGCGTTTGGTTCTGCTGAACCAACAGCGTACCAACACCAAACACACCTGCTGCTAAAACCGCAGTACCTATAACCATAGTTCGTCTATTCATTTGTTATATTCTCAGTGGTATGAATTCCTGTCCGAGTCAGCAATAGTGCAATCACAATGAAACTTGCCAAAGAGACTATCGGCAACGGCATGCCGCCCAGAATAGTCATTTTTGAGTCTGTGCAGGACGGGCCGTTAACACTGCACGGAACGATCGCTTCTGAAATGAGGCCCATATAGAGTAGTGTGTGCCAGAGCGCGACGGCACCACCGGCGATTGCTACTGGCAACGCATAGCGACGAACGGACAAGTCGTTGTACAGACAGGCAAGGCCAAGTATGAATGCAAGCGGGAACATCGCAATGCGCTGATACCAGCACAGATTGCATGGTTCCTGCCCGAGCACTTCGCCAATGAACAACGCACCCAATGATGCTGCAAGCGCTACAACCCAGGCGCTAAACAACCATATCCACGCGGGATTGTATGAGTTCGATATCTCACCGTAGTCTGATTTGATAGCCACTGAATTTTCTATTGCATCCGTTTGATTACTCACAGCGTCACCTGTCCTGAGCGTGTTAGGCGACGCCATGCGGCAAGTGTGAGTGATATGAAAAGACCAAGCATCACAATACTCGCAACCCCCCAGTTGTTGGAGACTGCTTTATCAATAGCACCACCAAATACATAACCAGAACCGACAAGAATCACGACCCACACAAGCGCCGACGCCGCATTCAGCGCAGTAAATGTCGGCCAGCCCATGCTGGTCAGTCCCACAGGAAAAGAGCCGATGGTGCGCATTCCTTTTGGATACCGATATAGAAAAATGTAAGCAGTACCATAGTGCTCAAGCATCGTTTTTGCCTTGCCCAGCCATGAGGCCAGTCTGGGCCGGTTCCTGATCACTGCCTCTCCGTACTTTTTTGCCAGATAGAAACGCAGTTCATCGCCCAGGTAGCCACCCGCAAAGGCAGCGCCGGCCACCCAAAGCGGATCGAGGACACCTTGTTGGGCGGCATAGCCACCAAACAACGGTAATGCGCCACTCTTCAAAGCACAGTATAGGAACAAGATCACGTAGACCGCAGTTCCGTAGTCGCGTAGTAGCTGGAAAACTGTTTCCATAAAAATAGACCCCTGCGCTTCAGTGCGAGTGAGCAACGCTCTCACGCCGTTCCGCCAATGCTTGCCGCATTATTTGAAAAGCAGAGGAGAGAAACAATCCGGCCATTATCATCGCGACCACTAGATCAGGCCATCCACTGGATGTTCCCCAAACACCAAGTGCCGCGAACATCACAGCAACATTACCGATGGCGTCATTGCGTGAACACAACCACACCGATCTAACATTTGCATCGCCATCCTTGTAGCGAACCAGCAGAAGCACACTCGCCAGATTGGTCAGCAAGGCAAGAAAACCAATGACACCCATGATTTGCGCCTCCGGCACGCCAACATAGAAGATGCGATACACGGTAGAGCCAAATACCCATAGCCCCATCAATAAAAGGCTAACGCCCTTGGCAAGCGCGGCGTTGGTGCGCACCTGAACCGAGGCCCCAATTACGGCTAGCGAGATGCCATAAGTCAATGAATCGCCCAGGAAATCCAGCGCGTCGGCCTGAAGTGCCTGGGATTTGGCCAGATGGCCCGCGATCATCTCGACGACAAACATCGTTGCATTCAGTGCTATAACCAGCCAAAGACGCCGCTTGTAGTCCGCAGAGAGACCATCAAATTTGGCGTCGTGTCCACAACATCCAGCCATCAGGGTTAACCTTTATCTTGAAATCAACTAAAGTATAGTGTCTCTAGTCACTAGAGGTTCAAGAGGCAATTTATGTTTTCTATTGGAGAACTCTCAAAACAGACTCAGGTTAAAGTGCCTACGATTCGATACTACGAGGAAATCGGGATTTTGGCGCCTGCCGAACGCACAGAAGGCAATCAACGGCGATACGATGCCGCTGGATTGGAGCGTTTGAGTTTTATCAAACACGCCAGAGACTTAGGGTTTTCGATTGAGGCAATCACAGCTTTGATTGTGCTACAGGAACACCCAGACAGATCCTGCAGTGAGGCAACTGAAATGGCAGCTGCACAGCTTTCAGATGTCCGTGCAAAGATTAAAAAACTCAAATCGCTGGAGAAAGAGCTGGCACGAATATCTACAGGTTGCAATGGAAAAGGTGTATCAGCGGACTGCTACGTTCTAAAGTCTCTCTCCGACCACAATCTGTGTAACCAGGAGCATTAAGCCTCATTTTACTAACAGAATTCTACTGGATTTGGTGGTGTTCCCAGATGGCCCGCAAGGTCGGTAAAACCATTAACGCTACACGCTGGAGAGTGCATCAACAATAGGGCACTCGGGAATCTTTCCGCCCTTACAACGCGCAGATATACTCAATAATGTTGCTTCGATTTTCTCAAGATCGTTGATCTTTCCGCGGATACACTTGGCATGCTCCACGGTCAGTGCTTTTATTTCCCCACAGGTATATGAATCACCATCGACCATCACCAGCAGCTCCCTGATCTCCTCCATGGAAAATCCCAGTTCCCGAGAGCGTCTGATGAAGGAAAGTCGCTTTAGGTGACCCTGGCCGTAACAGCGATGTCCCCCTTCTGTGCGAGGCGGGTCGACTAGTAGTTTCTGCCGCTCGTAGTACCGAATAGTTTCGATCTTTACGCCAGTCAGCTTTGATAGAGCACCTATGCTGAGCGTTTTGTGGCTCATAGCAATATTTCCCTTGAATCTGTAGTGACTACAGGTATTACTATGCTAGCAGTTCCTACATTCTGTCATTAAGGAAAACTGCATGAACATACAATTTCTTGCCTTTAGCGGTTGTCCGCTAGCGGAGCCCGCGAAGCAGAATCTTAAGCAGGCTTTGGCTGACTGCGAGATCAATTCATTCGAAGAAATCGACATTCTCGACCCATCTTCTCCTGCAGATCTACGTGACTGGGGATCACCTACAATATTGATAAATGGGGCGGATGTAACAGGTCAACCAAAAGGTAATAGTGTTAGTTGCCGTGTATACGATGTGCCTGGCGGTGTTCCCGATGTACAGGGCATCATTGCCTGTTTACGTAGACATCTGTGATGGCTAAAAAGTCGTCAAAAATGTTGAAAGTGGGAATTGTTGGGACATTATTAACCGCGCTGTGCTGTTTCACACCGATACTCGTTGTATTTTTGAGTTCGATTGGATTGTCAGCAATCGTAGGATGGTTGGACTATGTTTTGGTGCCGGCGTTGGCATTTTTCTTTTTTCTGTCCGTGTATGCGTACTTAAGATACCGTTCTTTCCCCAAAAACTAATGAACGTTTGTCGGGCATACGAACTTTAAACTCCAAGCAGCCATAGTCTTTCTTCACAATATCTGAAACTTCCTCAATACCCGAGTTGATATACTCTGCTCTTAGCAGAGATAAATCGCTCACCCAAAAATATATCGCCCATCCTGATAGTTTCCATGGAATGATAAATTTACACTCCATCATTACTGTCAGCTCATCTCGATGCATCATTGCGAACTGTGGCGGATCACCAAGTAGGGTATCCGTCATAAAACCCAGGTCTCTAAACAAGCTAATAGTTGGCTCCATGGTTTTGCTGTTGAGCCGAATTACCGGAGCGACGGATTGAAGTCTCGGACGCATGGTTTCGCTTCGTCACTTTTATCGGAAGCCTAACCTAAAGCGGTCGTTCGCGAAATTCAATGACAGTCCGAAAAGGGCACA
>CAYPDN010000262.1:0-5722 GCA_964409445.1 uncultured Granulosicoccaceae bacterium | reverse complement strand
GTGTTACTTCTATCGACTTAGTGTCTTTCTCAAGCAGGATCTGAGTTACTATTTTTCTGCATATCTTTGAGATCTCACGCTCAAGCCCTCGCACACCGGCCTCACGAGTATAGTGACGAATAATCTGTCTGATTGAATCTTCAGAAAGTGTCATTTCCCCTTCCTGCAGACCATTGTCTTCGATCTTGCGCGGCACGAGATAATTGGTCGCGATGTGCAGCTTTTCAGTTTCTGTGTAGCCGGGTATTCGAATAACTTCCATTCTATCCAGCAATGGTGCTGGTATATCCATACTGTTAGCCGTGGCAACAAACATGACATCAGACAGATCGTATTCCACTTCCAGATAATGATCAGTAAAGGTATTGTTCTGTTCCGGATCCAGCACTTCCAGCAGCGCCGACGATGGATCACCTCTGAAATCTGTCGACATTTTGTCAATTTCGTCGAGCAACATTAACGGGTTACGAGTTTCAGTTTTAGTGATGTTCTGCAAAATCTTACCTGGCATTGAACCAATGTAGGTACGCCTGTGGCCTCTTATTTCAGCTTCATCACGCACACCACCCAAAGCCATGCGACTAAACTTCCTGCCTGTTGAACGCGCAATTGATTTACCCAGTGATGTCTTACCCACTCCTGGAGGTCCGACAAGACAAAGAATAGGCCCCTTGGACTTCTTCACCCGCTTCTGTACCGCCAGATATTCAAGGATGCGCTCTTTAACTTTCTCAAGACCGTAGTGGTCCGCTTCAAGAATCGCTTCCGCTTCAGCCAAATTAGACTTTAAGCGGCTACGCTTTTTCCACGGCAGGTTGGTCAGCGTTTCAATATAGTTTCGAACAACTGTCGCTTCAGCCGACATCGGCGACATCATTTTGAGCTTTTGCAATTCACCACTTACTTTCTCTTTAGCCTCAGCGCTCATACCTGCTGATTCTATTTTTTCAGAAAGATCTTCAATTTCATTCGGAACGTCATCCATATCACCCAGTTCTTTCTGGATGGCTTTCATTTGCTCGTTGAGGTAGTACTCGCGCTGGCTCTTTTCCATTTGTTGCTTGACGCGACCACGAATTCTTTTTTCTACCTGCAGAATATCGAGCTCGCCTTCCATCAGGCTCATGAGCTGCTCCAGTCTGTCCACCGGATGCTCGATCTCGAGTATCTTTTGCTTCTCGTCAATTTTTAACGAAAGATGTGCAGCAACTGTATCCGCAAGTCTTGATGGATCTTCGATACCACTAAGTGACGTCAGAATTTCTGGTGCCAGCTTTTCCTTTAGCTTGACGTACTGTTCAAATAACTTGGTGACTGAACGTACGAGCACTTCCATCTCAATTTCGTCGTAACCGTCATCGATCACAACGATTTCGGCCTCGGCTGTAAAAAAACCATCATCACTTTTTTGCACATCAGAAATTCGCGCCCGCTGACTCCCTTCAACCAGCACCTTGATAGTGCCGTCCGGTAGCTTTAGCAATTGAAGAATATCTGCAAGTGTGCCAAAGGAATTAATATCTTCGACATCCGGATCTTCTATGTCGGCACGCGTTTGCGCCGAGAGCAGGATTTGCTTATCCCGTGACATCGCCTCATCGAGTGCCAGAATAGACTTTTCCCGACCAACGAACAGCGGAATTACCATATGTGGGTAGACCACTACATCACGCAGTGGAACCAGTGGGATTCTTGACGGTGATGTTTTTGACCCGACACCCTGATCGTCGCCCTGTAGCTCTGCATTAGCATCACCTGACCTGGCATCACTCGTTTTATCCTTCGCCGATGATTGCGAGACAACTTTAACGGGTGGTTTTTTGGGGGACTTTGAATCGTCGGCCATGATGTCTCACTGGTTCCAGCCGGCAGAAGTGCAGAGCTGACCAGTTAAGTGTAAGGCCGGAGCGGGATTTTACAAGGCGAACTGAAGTGAATAAACGACGCCAGCTATCGCTGCAGCAGTCCACTGAGGGTGGACTGTAAACTATTTGAAGTTTTCACAGGTGGTGCAGCAGGTAAAGCCGCAACTAATGCCGTTCAGGGCATTCTCGACAGCTATTCGTCAGATGCTGCTCTGCGGAAGTCCGTTTCGCCATCGTCTTCAGACTCATCATTGCTGGCTAGCAATAAATAAGGCTTGGCTTCACCGCGAACAACAGCACCGTCGACGATCACTTTTTTGACACCATCCATTTGTGGCAGGTCGTACATGGTGTCGAGCAGGATGTTCTCGAGAATCGTACGCAAGCCACGTGCACCGGTTTTGCGCTCAGTGGCTTTTTCAGCGACTGCATAAAGCGCATCTTCACGGAATTCGATCTCGACGTTTTCCATGCTGAGAAGCTTCTCATACTGCTTGGTGATGGCGTTCTTTGGTTCAGTGAGAATTCTAACCAGAGCATTTTCGTCAAGTTCTTTTAGTGTGGCAATCACCGGCAGGCGTCCGACAAATTCCGGAATCAAACCATAGCGAACCAGATCGTCAGCTTCGACGGTGGCAAGCACCTCACCAAGTTGCTTGGTTTCATCTTTGGTTTTTACATCTGCCGCGAAACCAATGCCGCCTTTGTCTGAGCGGTCGCGAATGATTTTATCAAGGCCGGCAAACGCACCACCAACGATGAACAGAATATTTTTCGTATCCACCTGCAGGAATTCCTGCTGAGGATGCTTTCGACCACCTTGCGGTGGCACTGAGGCCACTGTGCCTTCAATTAGTTTCAGGAGCGCTTGCTGAACACCTTCACCCGAGACATCGCGAGTTATAGAAGGGTTATCCGCTTTGCGAGAGATCTTGTCAATTTCATCGATGTATACAATGCCGCTCTGTGCTTTATCGACATCGTAGTCGCACTTTTGCAGAAGCTTCTGAATGATATTTTCTACGTCTTCACCAACATAACCGGCTTCAGTTAATGTTGTGGCATCTGCCATAGTAAAAGGAACGTTGAGAAGCCTTGCCAGTGTTTCAGCAAGCAGCGTCTTACCTGAACCGGTAGGACCAACAAGCAAAATATTACTCTTTGCCAGTTCGACGTCGTCTTTGCTCTCGTTTTGGTACTGCAAACGCTTGTAGTGGTTGTAGACTGCAACAGCAAGAATTTTCTTGGCGTCGTCCTGGCCAATAACGTACTGATCAAGTGTGTCTCTGATTTGCTGGGGCTTCAGGAGCTCACCAGTGGCGCTGGCTGCTTTTTCCTGCATCTCTTCTGTGATGATGTCGTTACACAGATCGACGCACTCATCACAAATAAAAACTGAAGGACCAGCAATCAGTTTACGAACTTCGTGCTGGCTTTTTCCGCAGAACGAACAGTAGAGAAGTTTACTGTCTTCTGTATTTTTGTTATCGCCGTCACTCATTATCCAGAAACCCCGTGTTTACCCAACCACCTTGCCGTTTTTCGCCAAATTTTGCAAGGAAGCCCCTCGCGTTTTAGCGCTTTGGAGCCAGGCCCTGCAACTCAATATTAGCTGGGCGTAGAGGCGATTTCCGCTTCTCTGCCGCGATTTTCAACGACACGATCAATCAGACCGTAATCGACACCATCCTGAGCAGTCATAAAGTTGTCGCGGTCTGTATCTTGTTGAATCACTTCGATATCCTTGCCCGTGTGGGTTGCCAGAACCTGATTCAACCGATGTTTGATTGAGAGGATTTCCTGAGCATGAATTTCTATATCTGTCGCCTGTCCCTGAAAACCACCCAGAGGTTGATGAATCATCATGCGACTGTGAGGCAACGCAAATCTTTTATCTTTAGCGCCTCCAGCAAGCAACAGAGCACCCATGCTGGCTGCCTGACCGACACACAGTGTGCTGACGTCCGGCTTGATGAACTGCATCGTGTCGTAGATTGCCATTCCCGCTGTGACTGAACCACCCGGGCTGTTGATATACAAAGAAATATCTTTGTCGGGATTTTCTGATTCCAGGAATAAAAGCTGGGCAACAACAACATTGGCCATGAAATCCTCTACCTGGCCAACCAGAAACACGACACGCTCTTTAAGCATGCGCGAGTAGATGTCATAACGCATAGAGCCGCGTGGTGTGACCTCTTCCACGCTCGGGATATATCCCGTTGCCTGGGGTGCAACCATGTAGGGGTCTAATGGGCTCTTAGTCATTTTATTTTCTCTTCAGTAAAGCTATTTGTCAGTTCGACTGATTCTATTCAGACTGAGTCTGTTTATCTGGGTTCATCACTTCTTTGAACGATTTGGCTTCGCTTTGTACTGTAGCCTCGGCCATCGCCCAATCTGTAACCTGCTGTTCAAGCACCAATCCCTCGATATTCTGCATATATTCCTGGTTACCATAATAGTAGTCGACAACTTGCTGGGGATCTTCATAAGATGCAGCCATTGATTCAATAGTCGATCGCACTTTATCCGGATCCGGCTTCATTTCGTTCTTTCTGATTATTTCCGCGACTAACAGCCCCAATTTCACACGCCGTTCGGCATCTGAGGTAAACATTTCATCTTCAAGCTCGGGTTCCGAGCCTTCCGGCACCTGCATCTGATCGATCAGCTGCTTTTTCAAGCGGCCGATTTCATCTTTCACAAGACTGCCGGGAACCGGAAAGTCATTCTTTTCGAGAAGCAGGTCCATCACCGCTTGTTTATCCCTGTTTTCAACGGCTTGCTTCAGTTCTCGCTCCATGTTCTTTCTGATATCGGCACGAAGCCCTTCTACTCCACCCTCCTCTACGCCAAATTCCTTCGCAAAGTCCTCATTTACCTCCGGAAGCTCGGACTCTTTGACGCCATGCACAGTAATTTCGAACTGCGCCTCTTTTCCGGCGAGTTCAGTGGCACGATAATCTTCCGGGAAATTTACCGAAATCGTCTTTTGGTCGCCCTTTGAGACTCCAATCAGCTGATCTTCAAAGCCCGGAATCATCGAGTTGGAACCCAACTCCAAAGGCGCTTCCTTGGCAGCACCACCTGGAAATTCTTCACCATCAATACTGCCGGTGAAATCCATAATGACCTGATCACCAGTCTGGGCAGCTCGATCCACGTCATTCCAGACCTTGCGCTGCGTACGCAAAGTTTCCATCATTTCGTCAAGATCTGCGTCTCCGACCTCACATTCGGTTTTGGTGACCGTAGCACCAGAGAGACTGGCAAGTTCAATTTCAGGGTAGACCTCAAAAGTCGCCGTATAGGCAAACTCTTCTGAATCATCTTCCATTTTCACAGGCTCAATCGCCGGCATGCCAGCTGGCCGGTAATTTTCCTGAGTCAGAGCGTTGTGATAACTCTCGTTAATAACATCGCCCAATACCTCCTGGCGCACCTGTCCGCCAAAGCGTTTTTTGACTACCTGCAGAGGCACCTTGCCTGGACGAAAACCATTGATACGCACTTCTTTCGCAAGCGATTGCAGTTTCTTTTGCACCGCTGTGTCAATATCCGTTGTAGGCACCTGTATTTTTATCGTGCGTTCAAGACCGTTTACGGATTCTTCTGTAACCTGCATATAACCTCACCAGCCACCGGCTGTATGGATGTAGTTTAAATTGACGTTGAACGCGGAAGATCTGACTGTAAGCTCATTGTCCAGCTTCATAGGCTCAGGATTATAGCTCGCGGTAAGCGCGTCACAGCTTCTTGAAGTTGGTACGAGAGGGGAGACTTGAACTCCCACGGGTTACCCCACTGGAACCTAAATCCAGCGCGTCTACCAATTCCGCCACTCTCGCTTTAAT
>CAYPDN010000261.1:3369-5742 GCA_964409445.1 uncultured Granulosicoccaceae bacterium | reverse complement strand
GCTGGCCAGGCTGGTCTTGCGATGAGTGAGCACCTCAGCAATAACAATGTCGATCACATCGTGCTGGAGAAAGCACGTATCGCCGAGCAATGGCGTACAGGTCGATGGGACTCTCTGGTTGCCAATGGTCCTGCATGGCACGATGCTTTTCCAACCATGGATTTCAAAATTCACCCGGATGCGTTTGCTACCAAAGACGATGTAACAGAATATTTTGAAGACTTCGCTGCGAAAATAGATGCACCGATAAAGTGTGGAGTTGAAGTGCAGGAGGTCCGCCGCAAGTCTGCGGCTGCAGGGTTTGAAATTATCACATCAGAGGGAGTGTTTGAGGCAATGAATATTGTCTCTGCAACCGGACCGTTCCAACATCCCGTAATACCACCGGTAATTCCATCAGATGCAGATATTCAGCAATTGCATTCAAACAGTTATTTCAACCCACAACAGCTGCCGGAGGGTGCGGTGCTGGTGGTGGGTTCCGGATCATCTGGTTCACAAATTGCCGATGAGCTGCTGCGTTCGGGCAGAGAGGTTTATCTTTCTGTGGGTCCGCATGAAAGACCTCCCAGAAGTTATCGCAGCCGTGATTTTGTCTGGTGGCTCGGTGTGCTTGGCAAGTGGGATCTTGCGACAGTTGATCCGGACACCGCTCATGTGACAATTGCAGTTAGTGGTGCGTACGGGGGTAAGACTGTCGACTTCAGAGAGTTTGCATCGCGCGGAATGAACCTGGTTGGTATGACGCAGAGTTACAATAACGGCGTTCTTGCTTTTGCAGATGATCTTGCGGGTAACATTTCTCATGGTGATTCGAGTTACCTTAATATGCTCGCTGAGGCCGATGCCTATGTAGAGCGTAACGGCCTCGATCTGCCGTTGGAGGAAGAGGCAAAAACGTTAGTCACCATGCCTGATTGCGTAACTCAGCCGATTCGTGAATTGCATTTGCAAGATGCAGGGATTACCTCTGTCATTTGGGCAACCGGCTACCGAAATGATTTTAACTGGCTGCAGGCTGATATTTTTGATCACGAAGGCAAGCCGCTGCACCAGCGAGGTGTCACCGCCGAGCAAGGTATTTATTTTTTGGGCTTGCCGTGGTTATCACGTCGCGGTTCTTCATTTATCTGGGGTGTCTGGCACGATGCTAAATACATTGCAGATCACATTATGACGCAGCATCGGTATATGAAATACAAGCCAGTTAAATAGGGAATTTAAAATGCGGCCTGATGCACCGACACGCGGATTTAACACAACGGAATACCAGACCCGTACCAGAAATGCTCAGGCACTAATGGCGAAACAGGATCTTGCCGGTATCCTGCTAATGAGTGAGCCCGATGTTCGCTACTTTACCGGCTTTCATACTTTATTCTGGCAAAGTCCAACGCGGCCGTGGTTTTTATTTATACCGACAGAGGGCAAACCCGTTGCGGTGATACCGGAGATCGGTGCAGCACTGATGCGTCAAAACTGGCTTGACGATGTGCGTACATGGAGTGCACCTGCGCCATCCGATGACGGTATTAGTTTACTCACTGATCTTTTATCTCCGTTATCAGCAAGTGGTGCACGCCTGGGTGTGATGAAGGGTCATGAGACACATTTACGTATGCCACTGGGAGACTGGGAGCGACTGACAGCGTCCTTGCCGAACTTACAGATAGTGGATGCTACCGATCTGGTACAGGGTCTGCGCATGGTGAAATCATCCGCTGAAATTGAAAAACTTCAGTATATCTGTGGAATCGGTTCTTCTGCATTTTCCAGAGTGCCTGAATTTGCGTCTGCGGGAATGCCGTTAGAAGAAGTCTTTCGTGAGTTCAGACGCACAGCTATCGATCTGGGTGCAGATGATGCGCCTTATGTTGTAGGTGGTGCTGATCATGGTGGATACGCCGATGTAATTTCACCACCGACACGCAGGCCGCTTCAGGCAGGTGACATATTAATGATCGATACCGGTTGTTCGTGGGACGGATATTTTTGCGATTTCGACCGTAACTGGGCCATCAGTCATGCGGACAGCACAGCCAAACGTGCCTACGATGTTCTTTGGCGTGCGACTGAAGCAGGGATTGAAGCTGCACGGCCCGGCAACACCTGCCGTGATTTACATAGTGCAATGTCTGCTGTGATCGCAGAGCTTGACGGTAGTGGTGGTGATATCGGGCGACTCGGCCATGGGCTGGGTATGCAGCTTACGGAGCAACCATCGCATGCTGCTTTCGACAACACAATTCTTAAAGAAAATATGGTGCTGACCATTGAACCGTCGCTTTCTTATGGTGACGGGTTAATGATGGTACACGAAGAAAATATAGTTGTCGGGGCTAATGGTTCTACATTGCTAACGTCCCGCGCGCC
>CAYPDN010000261.1:2044-3269 GCA_964409445.1 uncultured Granulosicoccaceae bacterium | reverse complement strand
TGATTTTTCCCGGAGGCCGTATGGGAGGCAGGATGACCGTATCGTTGCGAGAAGTAGACAAAGATAACTACAGAGTCGTATGTCTGTTGCCATTGCCAGAAGAGCAATATAAATACATTACGCACAATGGATTATCAATACTCGAGTCGCACTATGAAGAGGGTGTTAGTCCGCGCGCTATTTATCTGGATGACGAGCCTGTCGGGTTTATTATGTGGGCAAAAGAATCGAAGTCGAAGGTATTGATCTATCGCTTTATGGTTACATATAAGCAGCAGAAAAAAGGTATTGGCGGTGCTGCGCTGCAATTGGCAATAGACGAAATCAAAGCTGACAAAAATATAGAGAAAATAGAAATATGCTATTCGCCTGACAATATTCCAGCGAAAGAACTGTATTTTAAAACCGGCTTTGTTGAAACAGGCATGGACGAGGATGGCGAAGATATGCTTGCGGTAATCGAAGTAGTCCATTAGTTGCAAACCGTATAGCTGCAGCTGATGTGTTGCAGACCGTTTTGACAAATATAACAGTAAATTAGTGATCTAAAGGGAGAGGCAACATGAATGCCGACTCAATAATACAGAGTGAAGCTCAACTGGAAGCGTTGTACGGGAAAGCTAATCCCAACTCACTGGCAAAAGAGGCTGATTGCCTGACGAAAGCTTACCAACGGTGGATTGAGGAAGCGCCTTTTATGGCTCTTGCTTCTGTGGGTGCTGCAGGCCTCGACTGTTCACCTCGTGGCGATGAAGCCGGATCATTATTCCGTGTATTGGATGCCAGCACTATCGCGATTCCGGACAGGCCTGGTAATAATCGCCTCGACACACTCCGTAATATCGTCACCGATCCGCGTATAGCACTGCTGTTTCTGGTGCCCGGTATCAAGGAGTCACTGCGTATTAATGGAACAGCAGTGGTTGTGACTAATGAAGCGTTGCTGGACAGTTTCAGTAGGAACGGAAAAAGGCCGGTAACCGTTTTAGTCGTGACGATACAATCAATCTATTTTCAATGTGGAAAAGCATTGTTGAGATCAAAGTTGTGGGATGCTGATGCACAAGTGAGTTCAAAGAATGTGCCTACAGCGGGTGAGATGCTTAAGTCTGTGATGAGTGATTTTGATAGTACAGCTTACGATGACTCGTTAGCAAAGAGGCAGCCGGGTAGTTTGTACTGATTCTTGGACTCATATTCGTTGATTCCCTGTGAGTAATTCTGG
>CAYPDN010000261.1:0-1944 GCA_964409445.1 uncultured Granulosicoccaceae bacterium | reverse complement strand
TTGAGGCGCATCCAGATATCCGTAATGCAAGGGCAGCGCCCATTAAGATTTCACAAATTTCTGTAATAGCTAACATCAAAAAGGACGTTATAGCTGTTCCGTAATACTTAACTGCTTTGATTCTTTCCATTTTATGAAATAAGCCTAATTCAGGGCATTTTCAGGCAGTAAATGTTGTTTAGAAGACAAAGAGTGTCGGCATGTGTTGTTTTTTGCTTACGCACAGTAGTCGTAAATTTTGTGTACAGCCAACAAATACGGGCGCTGTTATAAATTCGTAATGACATGGATAGAGATTATATATATTGTTATAAAAACAACATATATCGTTATAGAATCGTTAATAGCTTCAACTCGCAACACTCAGTAGTCTGGAATTCGAGTAATCCGGCAGTCCCACGCAATACTTGGAGGTCGTTCCAATGTCGTATCCAGAAGTTAAGCAGTATCAGTATTTATAGCAACAAGGTGATTAAAGGGAGCAAGTATTTTGCTGATCCAAACTGTGCAGGCGGTCGGGTTAGTTCTTGTTCCCAGAGATCAATCCAAAAACAAAGTGGTGTGTCCATCCTGTGGTAACTAATCCGGTACTTGACCAGATTTGAGTTCACAACATTGATTATTATTGAGGGGAGTTTCGATGAAAAACTTTAAACAAAAAACTTTAAATACACATGTGAAAATTGCTTTAGGAACGGGCTCACTGCTGCTGGCAAGCTGCATAAACGTAGCTAACGCCGGCAACGTTAAAGGCTTTGGAGAGGATGACTTGCAAAACAACGGCGATCCGTTCGTTGAGCGCAAGGGTGTCGAATCTCTAAGCGTACGGGTACCGGCTGCCAACACTTCAGTAACACTGAGTGGATACGTCAAGGGAGATCTTCGCTACGACATCGGCGCCGACCTCGGTGATTCATTCGTAGTTAGCTCCATCCCTATAGATGGTTCGGCAGGTGATGACCGCGATGGCCACTTCCGTGCCCATGCGAGACAGTCGCGACTCACAGTCCGGTCTAATACAGAATTAGAAAATGGCCAAACTCTGACGACCACATTTGAAGGAGACTTTTTTGGCGGCGGCGGTAACGAAACATTTTCCAACTCCACAGGCTTCAGATTGCGTAACGCTGTAGCTACCTACGGTGCCTGGACCATTGGTCAGACGTGGACCAACTTTATGGATTTTGTCGCCTACCCGACTACAGTGGACTTTTTTGGTCCGGCAGGTAAATCGTTTGCACGGCAGGGGCAGGTCAGGTACACCCTCGACAACGGCTTATCCTTTTCTATTGAGAACCCGGAGACTGATGGTTTCGCAGATCTGGGGGTTGATGCTTTTGGGGACTCTCTGGGCGCTGATAGATTGCGTGAATCAACCGGGGGAATAGGCCTGGATATAGCGCCAGATTTGACCGCTGCGTGGCGCGGTGGACCAGGTGGTGCCGGAGGAAGCTACGAAGTCTCCGGAATAGTTCGATTTCTCGGCGTGCAAGGTGATCTTAGTAATGGTGTCGCGGTTGATGAAACTGAGACAGGTTTTGGTTTCAACATTGCCGGTGGGTGGGATTTTGGTAGTTTGAGTGCTGCCGCCAGTGTCACCGCAGGTGATGGAATCGGACGGTATATCATTAACGGTGCCGGTAACGATATCTTTGTCTCCGACACAGGAGATATCGAAACTGTTACAGCGGTCGGAGCTTCAGCCAATGTCAAATACAACTGGACGGAAAACTCCAGTACATTGCTTGCGGTCGGCTTTTTCAGCAATGATGAGCCGGATGAGTCCAACGGCATTGATAACCTCGGGACTGTCCACTTAAACTACATCTGGTCGCCTTATCCGAATTCATCATTTGGTGCGGAGGTAATTACGGGCTACATTGAAAATGCTGATGGATCTGACGGCTCTCAAACACGACTTGCATTCGGAGCGCAATTAAACTT
>CAYPDN010000260.1:0-5747 GCA_964409445.1 uncultured Granulosicoccaceae bacterium | reverse complement strand
ATGATTCACACACCGCACAGAGATAAAAAACGCGGCACAACCCGATCAATGGATGTGTGCGAGGAACACGGCATGGATCCGTCGAAAATTATTGTTGATCACAACAATGAAGAAACCGTACAGGAAGTGCTTGATCGTGGTTACTGGGCAGCGTTTTCGATCTACCCTTCAACCAAAATGGGTAACGCACGTATGGTTGAAATACTTACGCAATACGGTGCTCAACGCATTATGGTTGACTCTGCCTGTGACTGGGGCATCTCTGAACCACTCGGTGTTGCAAAGACTGCACGTCTGGCACTAGAGCGTGGTGTTCCGAAAGAAAACGTAGAACTTGCGTGCTACAAAAACGCACTGGCAGCCTACGGTCAGAGTGGCCAGATGAACGAAGACGACTGGTTAAACCCGGCCGCCATTGACCAGCGCACTGTCTATGAAGGTAACTCGATACTGCGCGGCGGCAGAGAGCCTGTGGTGGAAGAATCGGCTGTTAAACGCAAAGCCAACAACCTGATTATTGAATGATCAACCTTGCAAGTGATCGGCCCGTGCATTTAAGCAACCTGGTTGCGTCGGTTCAGGCAGGCAGGTGTCGATAGCAGGAGATGCCGGCAAGATAATAAAAGCGGCCATATCTATTCCTCCGGAATTTTTAAGTCCTTATGACATGTCATAGGGCAATGAATTGCAGGCTGTTCGATTGAGCTTTTATACTTTGAAATGTCGCTTTTAGCTAAACGAACACTTGCAACGTCGAGTGGTATCCACGCTTTACTGAAGGTCCTCAGTCACCTGCACGTGGGTATTGTTACCAATTGATCTCCCGGGAATTTTATATTTAGTTTTCATACCACCTGTGATAGTTTCTAGTGACTTTCTCGCAGCTCCGAAGACTTTTAGCTGAAGACAAAGTAGGAACTAATCGGTCGTTCTGACCAAGACAATCTGGAGGAATTTTGTATGCGATTAAAAAAACTGCTTCTCGCGGCTGCGCTCGGTACTGCGTTGGCGTCAACCTCTGCAGTAAATGCAGAGAACGTTAAGATTAAACTAGAGCCCTATGTAACCGGCTTAAACGCTCCGCTGGCTATGGTTCAGCCTGACGGGGATGATCGTAAATTTGTGATCGAACAATTCGGTCGTGTTCGTGTGATTAATGCGGGCGGCGAACTGGAAGCCACGCCATTTCTGGACATTCGAAATCTGATCGTCACGCAGTGGTCTGATTTTGATGAGCGTGGTTTGCTTGGACTCGCTTTTCATCCGGATTTCAAATCAAACGGCAAATTTTATGTCGCCTTTAGTGGACATCTGGATTTCGATGCTGATCTTGGTAAAGAATTCTGGTGGTCACACACCAACACTGTAGCGGAATTTACTGTTTCGGAAGGTGATCCTAATGTTGCCAATCCGGCGTCAATGCGCATCATTACCGCAACCGACTGGCCACAGTTTAATCATAATGGCCACTGGATCGGTTTTGGACCGGACAACATGCTGTATATCAGTATGGGTGATGGCGGATACGCCAACGACTGGGGTATTGGTCACAACGTTACTGAAGGTAATGGACAAGATCTAACTACTCCACTTGGAAAAATTCTTCGCGTAGATGTCAATGGTTCCGAGGACGGTAAAAATTACGCGATACCTTCTGATAATCCGTTTGTCGGTCGTGACGATGCAGCACCCGAAATTTGGGCCTACGGTCTTCGCAACCCGTGGCGCTGCTCCTTTGATACGGGTGACGGCGATCTGTTCTGTGGCGATGTACAGCAAAACAGTTACGAAGAGATTGATGTCATCGAAAAAGGCGGTAACTATGGCTGGCGTGTAAGAGAAGCGGCACACTGCTTTGATTACACAGCACCTGATGATCATCCGGCAGCTTGTGATACAGAAGGTCTGATTGATCCGATTATGGAGTACAACAATTGCACAGCTAAGCCAGATGGCTGTAAAGGTATCTCGGTCACCGGTGGTTACGTCTATCGCGGTGGTGTTGGAGACTGGGATGGCAAATATATATTTGGTGACTGGAGCCAGTCATTCGCATCGATGAAAGGGCAGATATTTATCGGTTCTGAAGGTGACGATGGCAAGTGGGAAATGAGTGAAACTGACGTTGAGAACATGCCGGGAGATCGTCCCTACATTCTCGCATTTGCTCAGGACTCAGATGGAGAAGTCTACGCACTGACTTCTATCACTACCGGACCGGTTGGTGGTCTGGATACCATCTATAAAATAGTTCCGGCTGAGTAATAGCCGATATTTGGCAGATACTTAAATGTTGTAGACAAGCTGCCCGCATTTGCGGGCAGCAGGCGGCACAAGTTAATGAAATACCTGGCACCGATTACCTTCTGTTTTTACCTGCTTGCAAATCCGTTGTATGCCCAGCCCAACCCGGTAAAAGGTGAGGAGCTTTTTAAACAGTGCACCGCCTGTCATGCCATAGGAGAGGGTGCAACTCACACCGTAGGACCGACGCTCAATCATGTGTTCGGTCGCATAGCCGGTACTGCTGAAGGTTACGCAAACTATTCACCGGCAATGATAGCGAAGGGTGAGGCAGACAAGCAGCTGTGGGATGAAAAAAGCCTGTATATTTTTCTTGCAGGGCCTTCTCGTTATGTCCCGGGTACAACCATGGGCTTTGAAGGATTGCGTCGTGAGAAGGAAATTAAAGACTTGCTCGCCTTCCTGATCCAGTTTTCTCCCGTCTATGTTCCCGAATCCGGTGAGTTGGTAGATGCAGCTGCCGCAAGTGAGGCGACACTGCCGGTATTGAGTACAACTGATGAAGTTGAAGACCCGGCTTTTACCGAGGACTACCTGGCACAAGCCGACGCTATCGAATCAGGTGGTGGTTCGTGGGCAAAACAATGCAGGCACTGTCACGGCAACTCGGCATATCCCGGAAAAGCACCCAAACTTACACCGGCAAAATACAAACCTGATTTTGTATTTGACAGAATTACCGATGGTTTTAGAAAAATGCCTGCATGGAAAAGTGTTTTTACACTGGACGAGCGCAAAGCATTGGTCGCCTATATACTGAGTGATGATTTCTCGCCGTAAGAGCGGGCCGGGCCTCTTAAGACGGCTTTAACTTCTATCTGCCAAAGACATGCTGCAGCACCAGCTCTTTAAACTGCAGTGTATCCGCTTCACCCTCTGGTAGATATTCATCTGTTGAGCTCATTAGAATTGGCCCGTGTTGCGGGTCGTCAGTAGGTCTGCCGTGTGAACCCCGCACCAGTTGAGTGTCTTTTAGTGAGATCACATCCAGTAAGGTTCTAAAACCAAGCTTTTTACGCGCCAGCCTTGAGCCGATAGCGAGCATTGGCAATTTAATTGCGGGATCGACAAATAGCTCTACCGGGTCGTAGCCTGGTTTGCGATGTATGTCTACGGTGCGGGCATAGTCAGGTGCTCTGTCGTCGTCTAGCCAGTAGTAGTAACTGAACCATCGATCAGCTTTAGAAATAGCTACAAGATCTCCCGCGCGCTCATGATCGAGACCCCATTGTGCTTTGCCGCTGTCGTCAAGAACGTGTTCTACACCATCGAGCTTTGACAGAATAGCGCGGGCTTTTTCAAAAGAGTCTGGATTGTTTATGTATACATGTGCCAGCTGGTGATCTGAAACTGCAAAGGCATCTGAAGCACCTGCATCAATTTGCTCGTAGTCTTTCTCAACTCTTACTCTTAAAAGACCCGCTTCCCGTAACGCACGATTAATGTGAATGGCATCAGTAACCGGTGTAATGCCGTACTCTGAAACCACCATTATGTGCTGCTTCTGTGCATCTGCCACTTCCATTAGCTGGCCGCATAGTTCGTCTACCTCGCGCAAGTCACGCTGGATATCTGCATGGTTTAGATCTGGTCCGAGGCGCTGCAGGTTGTAGTCGAGGTGTGGCAGATATGTCAGAGTCAGCGTTGGATTGCGAGTCTGCATTACGTGGCAGGTAGCATCTGCAATCCATTTGCTTGACGTGATGTCGGCTGCTGGTCCCCAGAATTTAAACAATGGAAACTGCCCGAACCTGGCATCCAGCTCGTCGTGCAGTTCTGCAGGGAAGGTGTAATGGTCGGGGATTTTTCTGCCATCTGCCGGATACATCGGTCGCGGTGTAGCACTCCAGTCAGCGGTCGCATACATGTTGTACCACCAAAACATTTTGGCGCAGGTGAATTCACTGTTTAATTGCTTGCCGCGATCCCAGATCTTTTCGCCGTTAACAAGTTTGTTGGATTGCCTCCATAGCCACACCTCTGACAAATCACGAAAATACCAGCCATTTGCAACAATGCCATGCTGCGAAGGCGTAAGCCCGGTAACCAGACTGGACTGTGCGGTACAGGTGACAGCTGGTGTTACGGCCTTCATGGGCCGTAAACCGCCTCTGCGGGAAAGCTTTAACAGATTGGGAGTGTGCTCACCCACCAATGCGGGGCTAAGGCCGACGACAAGTATTACGAGTGTGTTTTGCATGGTGCCATGATACTGATCGCAGCACTTTCAATGCAATACAAATCATGATTCACTATCTGCCCCTGGTGACGATTTCTATCAGTATGCAGCTGCAACATAAAAACGGGTCAAATTTCCATTTGACTTATTGTTCCAATATCCATGCAGGCGAGAGCTTGCGTGAAGTACTGGACAATATAAAACAGCATATTCCAATGGTCCGTCAGGCGCTGAAATTTGAAGATAAATTCGGCCTTGGTTTGCGCTTATCTGCGCAGGCGGCAAAAGATTTGGCAAACGCTGAAGCTCAGCAAGAGTTGCAACAGATTTTGCACGACCAGCGCTGTTATATTTTTACAATAAACGGTTTTCCCTATGGTCCTTTTCACGGTACCAGAGTTAAGGAAGAAGTTTATCTTCCAGACTGGAAAGATGAAGAACGACTTCGCTATACCAACCAGCTGGCTGACCTCTTTGCGATATTCCTGGATAACAATCAAATCGGCAGTATTAGTACTGTACCTGGTGCCTTTAAAGATAATGTAAAGACAGAGCAGGACAGACGCACTATGACTCGCCTTTTTGTCAGTCACTGTGCTCATCTTGCCAGACTGGAACAGCATACTGGCAAATGTATAAATCTGGCACTTGAACCAGAGCCCTGCTGTTTCCTGGAAACCGTAGAGGAGTCTGTCGATTTTTTTAGCAATTATTTATATTCAGATTTTGCAGTACAACAACTACGACAGGAACTCGATGTTGATGAAAGTGAAGCTCAGACACTATTGCGCAGACATTTAACGTTGTGTCTTGATCTTTGTCATGCTGCTGTTGAATTTGAACATGCAGATCAGTGCATTAATGCGTTGCGTGAAGCAGATATAACCATTGGCAAATTGCAGATCAGTGCGGGACTTCGACTGCAGGATGTAAATACTGTTCGCGCCGAATCACTAAGGCCATTCATCGATGAAGTTTATCTGCATCAGGTGGTGGAAAATCATGATGGTACTATCAATCGATATAGTGATTTACCGCTCGCGTTTGAAAAACTTGTCGACGATGATCTGCCACGAGAATGGCGAGTGCATTTTCATGTACCGATATTTCTCGATAATCTGGGTGAGTTTTCATCTACCCGGTTTTTCATTAGTGAGGCGCTAAAGCTGCATGCGCAGGATCCACTGAGCGCACATCTTGAGGTGGAAACCTATACCTGGGACGTATTGCCGGATGCTTACAAAACGCAGTCACTGGACGATGC
>CAYPDN010000259.1:2094-5753 GCA_964409445.1 uncultured Granulosicoccaceae bacterium | reverse complement strand
CCACAAGCCGTTGCAGTATTACATTTACCGATTCCGGTTATCACCAGATTTATATTTTTGTTTTGATAACAGGTGAGTAGTGCGGGTATTTTTTTAAGCCTTAATGCGGAAATGACGGAATCGGCTTCTGCGTGCGTCGCCGCAATAAGATTTATCAACGTAATGACTCGGGGATATTCAGGTTGTGAAGGGAAATCAGTGAATGGCACTCGTTTGATAGTTTCTGGTTGTCATGTTTTACAGCACCTTTAAGTAGTATGTGTATTTTTTGTTCCAGCATGCCTATAGTGAGTCGATGCTGTTCCGGGGAAAGATCTGTTTTTGTGAGTAACTGATGTAATGATTTTATTCTGTAGCGATCCATGCCCCAATGCTTTCTTGAGAGTTGATCTTCGTGTCCACCGTATTTCATCAGGAGTTTTTTGTCCAGATAGTGCACCGGGTGAGCTGCGCATATTCTCAGCCACAGATCGTAGTCTTCGCAGGCAGGTAGTGATTCGTTGAATAGGCCGATGGTCTTGAAAATATCTTTTTTGATAAGTGCAGATGAGGGCGATATTGCACACAGAGGCAGGCATTGTGCAAAGATGTCCCCTCCTGTTTTTTTGTGTTTCTTCATGGGGTTCACGCGTACACCATTGCGAACCCAGATTTCATCGGTATGGCATAGTACACAACTGCTATTTTGCTCGAGCACTTCTATCTGTTGTTGCAGTTTTTCTGGTAGCCATTCGTCATCCGAGTCCAGGAGTGCAATCCAGTCACCGGAAGCGATCTTAAGGCCTGCGTTACGTGCAGCACTGACGCCTCTGTTTGACTGTACCAGCACTTTGATACGGTCACCGAAGGTGCTTTGCAGTAACGTGTGGGTATTGTCAGTAGAGCCATCGTCTACGACGATAATCTCATTTGCTGTGACTGACTGTGCCAATACAGAGTCGATTGCTCGCCGTAATACCTGCCAACGATTATAGGTCGGGATGATTACGCTGATGCTTGTGTTCATGGTGGAATTGTAAATAAAAATTCGGGTTGGTGTGAATGGTTGTGAAAGCTCGCAACAGCACTTGAGAAATCACCTGATAATCACCAGTTTTCTGCCATTATATGCCTTATGTGTACGATGACTGTTTTACCGTTGTACACAAAGGCACCAAATACAGCACGTCACGTGGAAAGCAGTTTACAGCGATGAAATTTAAAGACTACTACCAGATTCTTGGTGTTGAGGATTCAGCAAGCCAGGATGAAATCAAGCGCGCGTACCGCAAGAAGGCGCGTCAATTCCATCCGGATGTCAGTAGCGAGGCGGATGCTGAGGAAAAATTCAAATCGGTCAATGAAGCCTATGAGGTATTGAAGGATGAACAGCGCCGTGCTGAGTTCGATCAATTGAAGAAACATGGATTCAAGGGTGGTGACGATTTCCGGCGACCAGACGGGTGGCAGGGTGACTGGAATTTCGATCCTGGAAACTTCGGTCAGCGCGGTGATTTCCAGGGAGGTGATTTCAGTGAATTCTTCGAGTCTATTTTTGGAAGAGCTGGCGGTTTTGGAGGTCGAGGTTTCGACAATCAGGCCGGTCGCAGTGCAGGTCGCGGGCGTCATTCTCGTGGTGAAGATATACGCCTTGGTGTTCGTGTGTCTCTGGAAAACGCTTTTCGTGGTGGCAAAACTAAAATCAAAGTACCGGCGGCACCCGGGTACCCTGCTAAATCTTTGCAAGTAAATATACCTGCCGGTGTTACCGATGGACAGCAATTGCGGTTGCGCGGACAGGGCCGGCCTGGTGCCATTAATGGTGACTTGCTGCTGACAATCTCGTACAGGCCGCACGAAGTATTTGGAACGGATGGTTCTACTGTGTTGTTAACTGTGCCGGTGACGCCGCTTGAACTTGCGGAAGGATCGACCTTAAATGTTCCAACATTAGACGGTGAGGTCAGTCTTAAAATTCCCCCGGACTCACGTAGTGGAAAGCGTCTTCGGATAAAAGGTAAAGGGTTACCCTCTAGCCCGGCCGCCGATCAAATTGTGACTATTCAAGTTGCTTTGCCTGACAAACTTGATGCTGAATCTATCAGCCAATTGCGCGACCTTGAAGCGAAATGGGATTTCGATCCACGCGTGCATTTCGCAAGCGTTAGCACATCGAACGGATCATCTGACCAGTAGGTTGCGTTTTACAAAAACTTCTCAAAATAGCGGATAGTTTTTTTCAAGCCTTCTTCAAGTTGTATTTTCGGTTCCCAGTCAATTAATTCTCGTGTGTAAGTAATTTCCGGTTGTCGTTGTTTTGGATCATCTTTCGGAAGTGGGTTATTGATCAATTCTGACTTTGAATTGGTCAGCTTTATGACAGATTCTGCCAGTTCTTTAATTGTAAACTCGTTCGGGTTGCCAAGATTTATCGGCCCGGTCGCAGCGGGCTCAAGATTCATGAACTTTACAAAACCGTTGATTAGATCGTCCACATAGCAGAACGATCGCGACTGTGATCCATCTCCATAGATGGTGATCGGTTCATCGCGCAATGCCTGCATTATAAAGTTTGAAACCACCCGACCATCTTGTGGGTGCATGTTGGGACCATAAGTGTTAAAAATTCTGACAATGCGTATATCGATGTTCTCCTGACGATTAAAATCGAAGAACAGCGTTTCAGCACAGCGTTTTCCTTCATCATAGCAAGATCGTACGCCAATTGGATTAACGTTACCCCAGTAGTCTTCAGTTTGAGGATGTACAGTCGGATCACCATACACTTCACTGGTAGACGCGTGCAGTATTTTGCATTGCAGATGCTTTGCAAGTTCAAGCATATTGATAGCACCCATTACTGAGGTTTTTACAGTATGGATTGGATTGTGTTGATAGTGAATGGGTGACGCAGGACATGCCAGATTGTAGATTTCATCTACCTCGACTTGTAGTGGATTAGTAATGTCGTGGCGTATAAATTCGTAGTATGGATTGTCTTTGAATTCGGAGATGTTGTCCTTTGTACCGGTAAAGAGGCTGTCTGCACAGATGACTTCATTGCCTTCATCGAGTAATTTTCTTGTGAGGTGTGAGCCAAGGAAACCAGCGCCACCGGTAATAAGGATCCGTTTTCTGGGGTTATAATTGTTCAACGACATAATTTTATTTCCGTTGTGCAGTATTTATAACGAATCTTTTCTAAAAGCTTCAACCATATCAGTAAAGCCGGTTTGCAGTGGTGTTTCATGAGTCCACCCGAGCAGGGTTTTGGCCCGCGTTGGATCCCCGATGAAGCAACTTACACTTGCTTCGCGTTTTTCTACTTCGTTTAATTCGCAGGCATTATTACTGGCAGCAACTGCGATTCTGGCAAGTTCACCAAGTGTAGTGCCTGTCCCGGTGGCATAGTGTATCGGTGGCAGGTTTTTTTCACCGGCTACCAGCATGTCTACCACTTTGACGACTCCACGGGATACGTCTACTACGTGAGTGAAGTCCATGCAAACTGATGCGTCGTCAACTCTCAGTGGTGTGCCGTTAACTGCGGCGCGTGAGAACGCAGGAATGACTCGATCCGAATAGTCGTAGATATCACCGTAGACATTTGCGAAGCGTAAAATCGCAACGTTTGCACCAGCGTCCTGTGCACCGTACACCAGTCCCTCACCGGCAGCTTT
>CAYPDN010000259.1:0-1994 GCA_964409445.1 uncultured Granulosicoccaceae bacterium | reverse complement strand
TGTCTCATCGATTGCGATATCTATTTCAACCAGTTCATGATGTTCCTGGAGTTGTTTAACCAGCTCTCGTCCGATCAGACCGGAGGAGCCGGTCACTGCGATTTTTGCCACTGCTGTATTGCCTGTTCTTCGTCTATTTGTGTAGGGTTTAAATTTAAACTGTGAAGTCCAAATGCACTATTGATACTGCTCGATGTTGTTGAGATCTATCGTTTTACCTGCGTGTGCAATGTGCGCAGGTGCCCCCAAGTCTTTTTTTAGTTTTTGACGCAATACTTCCATCGTTTTTGCCTCTCCGTGGACTAAAAATACCGGTGGTCGATTTTTGAAATTGCCGTACCAGTCCATTAATCCCTTCTGATCGGTATGTGCCGATAAGCCGCCAATGGTGTGGATTTTAGCCTTTACGGCAATACTTTGTCCCCACAGGTTTATCTTTTTTGCACCTTCGATCAGTTTACGGCCCATCGTACCGTGTGCCTGATAGCCGGTCACAATAAGGTGGCAGTTGCTGCGCCAGATGTTGTGTTTGATGTGATGCTTGATTCTGCCGCCTGTCATCATGCCGCTGCCGGCAATAATAATCGCACCGCTTGGCATCTCGTTAATTTTCATCGAATCCTGCGAACTTTTGGAATAGTGCAGGTTGGGGAGTCCAAGCTGTTTACCTTGTTCTTTCCAGAATTTTGCAGCTTCCGGATCGTACAGTTTGTGATGCCGCAGGTAGATGTCTGTGGCCTCGATCGCCATTGGGCTATCCAGATAGATTTGCCATTTATCCAGATTCCATTTCTTGTAGTTGCGCGCAAACATGTAGAGGATATTCTGTGTTCTGCCGACTGAAAACGCGGGGATTAAAACGTTGCCTGGCTTTTTCTGTATTCTCTCGGCAATTTCGTCAATCTCGGCCCATGTCTCGTCCCACGGTCGGTGACAGCGGCTGCCATAAGTGCTTTCCATCAATACAATGTCTGCATCATCAATCATCGTAAAGTCGCGCAGGATGGCGGTGCCACGATGACCAAGATCACCGCTGAACACGACTTTTCGTTCTAGCTTTTTTTCTTTTAGCCACAGCTCAACAATTGATGAGCCGACGATGTGTCCGGCATCTGACAACTTTATTGTGACGCCCGGGAGTATTTCTTTTTTTTCATCGTACTCAAGCGTGTCGAATAGCTTCAGCGCTTTCGCGGCGTCTTCTCTTTCGTATAAAGGTTCCAGCGGTTTTTTTCCCTTGCGGGCGCGACGCTTGTTTTGCCACTGGGTATTTTTGTAGTTCAGGTAGGCCGAGTCTTTCAGCAGCGTATCACACAGATCTGCGCTCGCTTTATGAGTGTAGATTGGTCCATTGAAGCCGCTCTTGATTAGCAGCGGTAGTCGTCCGCTGTGATCGATGTGGGCGTGGCTGAGAACGACAGCGTCTAGTTTTGCCGGATCGAAAGGGAAAGGCGTTCGGTTTCTGTTTTCGTCTTTTTTGCGACCCTGGATTAAACCGCAATCCAGTAACACCATATGCTTGCCAACCTTGATCAGGTGACAAGAACCGGTGACTTCCTGTGCAGCTCCGCAGGATTGAATTTCCAAGTCGTGACTCCTGTACTGTCAGATGGCTAGTGTTAAAAGGTGAATAGTAGCGGTTTCAGGTTAGGTGGCATAGCCGGATTTGCCAGGACAGACCGCAATTGCCTGGCGCTGAAATCAAAAAAGGCCGGCATAAAGCCGGCCCAGTAACAAACGTGCGTGATTTACGACACTCTAGCGTCGTTTAAATATTGCCACTATCAGAGTGAGCAGAATGCACCCGCCAGCGGCGGCAATAGCATTCATTATCGGGTTGTTGTCGATCACGTGGTTGCTGAAAGTTAGCGCAAGACCACCGAGGAAGGCTCCCAGCAGACCCAGACAAAGGTTGCCGAACCAGCCAAAGCCGCGGCCTTTCAGTAGTGGACCGAGGATCAAGCCCAGGATGATGCCAATGATCGCGTAGATCA
>CAYPDN010000258.1:0-5783 GCA_964409445.1 uncultured Granulosicoccaceae bacterium | reverse complement strand
TGGCACTTGCGATGGTGGTTATCGCATCAATGATTGGTGTTGCGGGTCTCGGTGTACCTGTACTGCGCTCGATCTCTAATCAATATCTTGCACTGGGTTTAATGAACGGTCTGGCAATCGTCGCGCTGGCAATTATATTTGACCGCGTCTCCCAGAGCTTTGGCGATCGAATGCAACGTCATCGCCAGGGTGCAAATCATGACTGAGGTTAAAGTTAAAATTGAAAATCTATACAAGATCTTCGGTCGCAAACCCAGGTCAGTTCTTGAGCACGTCCAAAACGGAATGTCTAAGACAGAACTGCTTGAAAAGCACAAACATGTTTTGGGTTTAAAAGACATCAATATAGATGTTCCCGCACGCGGTGTTTCAGTGATTATGGGATTGTCCGGTTCCGGAAAATCCACACTGATAAGGCATGTCAATCGTTTAATAGAGCCTACTGCCGGACGGGTCGAAATAGACGGTGAAGACGTACTGTCGATGAAGCGCAAACAATTGCGGGAATTTCGTCGCCATAAAATCTCGATGGTTTTTCAGAAATTCGGCTTACATGTCCATAAAACTATTGCGGAGAACGTTGCCTACGGGCTGGTCATTCAGGGACAATCACTTACTGATGCAAAAGCAAGTAGTCAAAAGTGGCTTGAGCGGGTCGGACTTGCAGGCTTTGAAGATCACTACCCCGCTCAGTTATCAGGCGGCATGCAGCAGCGTGTAGGCTTAGCTCGGGCACTCGCTACAGACGCCGAGATCCTGCTGATGGATGAGGCATTTTCGGCACTTGATCCACTGATCAGAACAGACATGCAGGATGTACTACTCGGCCTACAGGAAGAGCTGCATAAAACTATTATCTTTATCACTCATGATCTTGACGAAGCGCTGCGTATTGGCGATCGAATTGCAATACTTAGAGATGGTGCCGTGATTCAACAGGGACTGCCGCAAGACATCATTATGAACCCAGCTGACGAATATATTTTTGATTTCATCAAAGACATCAATCGCGGCAGAGTGCTGGAAGTAGGCACACTGATGACACCGAATCAATCAATTGACGGGCCGAACGTACCAGTCAAAACGGTTTTGGAAAATGCTCTGCAGATGGTGGCAAATACAGAAAACATGGCAGGTAACGTCGTCGATAGCAATGGCACCGTGCTGGGCACTATCTCCATGCACCAGATCGTAGACGGCCTCGCAAGACCGGAGGACACCTCTGATTCCGACGTTCGCTACAGGTAAATCAGAAGCCTTAACACTACGACTCTAAACAAGCTCCTTCAATACCATTACAGCCAGTCACTCTGTTATTTGCTCATACGCCAGAGCTGCGACAAGATGTACCCGATTGTCATCACCACCGTTCAGCGCTGTGTGGTATCCACGAGTATCGGTAAAGTAAACAGATCCATCTGCCGGCAGATGAGTAGCGTGGTGATTAACAATAAACACCGAGCCCGGGTTTGACATGATAGGTATATGCAACCGCGGCTCTGGATCGCGATGCCATGAATTGCAGTTGTATTGTGGCTTCGACAATATTCTTGTACGGCCAATCGGAAAGCGCTCGGTAAGTTCTGCAAACACATGCTCAAAGTATGTGCCCTGCAGTGCAGGATTCAGCTCACAAAATTGTTTTTCAGCAACAAGATCTTCGCGCGCTTCTTCAACGTAGCGATCATCACCACGAATCCAGTAGCGACCTGAAAGATCATTCGCGGTCCAGGTAGTTTGTCCCGGACGCTGGGTGACAGGAATCGCCGCAAATCCCTGATCCTGCATTCCTCCCTGAAACTCCACCGATGATACACACTGCTTAAACGCATGCCGCAGTTGTTTTATATCGAACTTTAAATTGAGTTTTTCAATGCCCGGTCCGGACTTGAACGATGCAACTGACAGATGGTCGGGTCTGTTTTTCATCCAGCCTTCGACAGCATGCACATCATGATCATCGGTATTGGCAGTATTTGTCATAAGGTTTATCTATTTAATGGATTGGTCTTGCAGATAGCTTTTACTCAGCTTTGTGCAAAGCAACATAATACGCTGATGCTTTTTGGCCAAGCATATAGTCGTCAAAAACAACCGATGATTTTGAAAGCCGCTGTTCAACATGCAGCATTTTTACAGAATCAGAGACTTCTTCAAAGTAGACCGGCCGACAACTAAACACAATACAGCCACCCGGCTTGAGTATGCGCAGCATTTCGTCAAGAAACTTGCCTTTAAACCTTTTAGTGTAGACACCGATGCTAATAATACCGTCGACACTTTCACTCTCAAATGCAAGCGTTTGAGTAAAATCAGCCCGAACCAGTGACCGATAGCAATCACGGCTTTTGGCGACACCGAGCATATCTTCTGAGAAATCACTGCCGTGAATATTGCTATAGCCCGCTGATGTGAGTAACTGCCCGACCTGCCCGGTACCACAGCCAGCATCGTGAATTATTGCACTGTGATCAGTGATGAGCTGCTGAAAGATTGCGGTGCCAATTTTCGGTGCAACATAGCCGAACTTTTCAAGATCACTGTCGTAGGATTCTGACCATTGTCGGTACAGCTGCCGAACTTCATCCGGGTCATCAGTTTTGACCAGTCGATTGATCAGATCATTGAGCTCTAATTCTGGAATGTTGCACCTGACAGTTGGACCAACTGTCAGACTGCACCAGTTCTATTCTGACTACAAGTAGTAAACAAGTAGCAACCCGACACGTGTTTTACGGTCGGGTTTGCCCTTCACCGCTAAACGCTGAACTTTTCAAAATCCGCAAGCGACTCCAGCTTGTCGGCCGGGCCAACAACTGCGTAACTCGTGTCGCTGCCGGTCAGGTAGCGATCGGCAACAGACTTAAGATCATCCAGGCTGACAGCCAGTATACGCTTGCGTATTTTGGTGGTGTAATCAGCACCTCTGCCAAAACGTTCAGAGTAGTAATTACCTATTGCCTCACCCGCAGGTGAACCTGGCTTATCTATGCGACCGATAATGCCGAGGATCGCCTCTTCAAGCAATCGCTCTTCGTGTTTCTCTTTAAGCATCCACTCAATAGATGCATCGAAATCATCATAGGTTTCCTGTAAACGCGGATCCCGGTAGGAGTAAAATCTGAACGCACCACTCTCGCCATCGTAGCCGGCACCACCACCGTAAGCACCGCCCTTTTCCCGAATCGCACTGTGCAAAAAGCCGTTGCTTAAGTATTCTCCCAACACAGTGAGTGATGCAGCATCTTCGTGACCGGACGCAACTGTGGCGTGCGCCTGTGCGCAATAGTTAACCTGTGCATTGGCAGACCAGGCCTGCTTAACCGTTCCGGATTCAACCTGGTGGGCAAACGGCTCAATCGTGTGAGCATTTGCACCAAGCTTGCTTGCACTTATTGCCTTTTCAATCGCAGCCTGTTGCTCCTCTTCACTGACAATCAACCACTCTCTGGGAGAGTTGCAGATCTTTTCATGAATTTGTTGAAACTGTTCGGTAAGAACATTGAGTTGCGATTTATCTTTTTGGATACTGTCATCCAGCTCTTTAAGAAAAGATATCGCTTCCAGCCCGCTCCACTTATTACTTAATGCAGCAGACGCACTCATGCGGCTGCTTGCCGCACCGGATGCCAGAGAATGCCCGCGTCCGGTTATTGAACTTTCCACCCGTGCGCGAGCCTGCGAGATCAGATCACCAATACGATCAACTTCAGTGAAGTCTGGTGATTCCATGGTCTCTTCAATAAACCGTGTGATTTTATCAAGATTGCGATTCAATCCTTTAGAAGACATCACCATGACCGCATGCATGTTGTCACTGTCACCCAGCACACTGCGCGTTGATATCCGTGCACCCAACCCGCCAAGCACTGATGCCTGCGCTGCCTGCGTTTCAATGTAACTGCGCCCGCCACTGCCGAGCTCTGCAAGAGTCATAGCGTAGTAAGGCAAGATACTGGTTAGCTCATCATCAAAGTCCGGTAACTGCGTTACCAGCTGCTTGTAAACCATGCCGTTGGTGCCAGCCGTGTACCAGCACGCTGGCATGGATGCGACTTTACGCTGCGTACCGACCGGATACTTAAGATCATCAGGAACATCTGCAAGCGTTACCCGCGGTAGCAGTTCCGGATCATCCTGAGTCTCCTGCCGCACATCAAGCTCTGCTGCAAGCTTTGCAATACGCTCACGCTCTGCTTTTTCGAGCGAGGCATCAAGTGCTTTCAGCGTTTCGGCTTCAGCAGCTTCTTCTTTGTTAGTCAGCTCCGGGTCCGGTGCCATGGTCAACCGAATGCGGTGCGGATTGTCGAGTAACAGTTCCCTGATTAAGTTCGGAATAAACTGCGGATCTTCTGCATCTTTGCGCACCTGTGCAAGCAGATCGTCTATCTCGAGCGAGGTCACCGGGTCACCCCCGTGCAGTGCCGGAGTCAGCGCGCGCAAAGACAATTGCAAGCCATAGGGAAAGCCATCACCGGTGACTTCTCGCTGCGACAGTTCAAGCTGATGCAAGACTGACATCACCGCTTCTTTAGGCACGCCCTTTTCTGCAACTTCTTTAAGCACACCTAGAATCAATGCTTCTACTTCTTCAGCGCGTTCGGGCTCGGTACCTTCCATACCAGCCGCGAATCCCATCTCACGAGTGTCGTCATCGACACCACACAATGGCGAGGGTGACGTGCCAAGGTCTGAAGTTTCAAGTGCAAGTCTGAGTGGCGAGCTGCTGTTATCCAGCAATACATCTGACAACACACGCGCTTCCATAACCTTGCGCATGTCCGAGTTTCTGCCAAGCAACCAACCCATCACCACATGTGTGCGATTGTCAGTTGGTCCTTCAGGCAGTGGATAACTGGTGGTGATATTGCGTGGCGATGAATATCTTTTTTCATCTGGAATAGCAAGATCAGAAACATCGAGGTGATCAAACTCTGATAGCGCACGCTCTTCAAACTTGCTCTGTAATTCTGAAGCCGGCAAGTCGCCATAGGTAAACATCACAGCATTTGACGGATGATAATGGCGCGCATGAAATGCTGTCAGTTGCTCCCAGGTTAAATCCGGAATGTTGGCAGGATCACCACCACTGTCGTGATGGTAGGTAATGCTCGGGAAAAGTGCCTTGGTAAATTGCTTCATTAAGCGTGCATTGGGTGAACTGTATGCACCTTTCATTTCATTGAACACAACACCTTTGTAAGTTAGCGGTGACTCAATATTGCCTGGCTCACTAAAGTCCAGTCGGTGACCTTCCTGTCTGAAATCCAGCTCATTCAAATTGGGGAAAAAAGTCGCATCGAGGTAGACATCCAGCAGGTTGAAGTAGTCTTTGCGGTTGCGGCTCGCGAATGGATAGGCCGTCCAGTCGCTTGAAGTAAACGCATTCATGAATGTGTTCAGGGAGCGTCGCATCATCATGAAAAACGGATCGCGAACCGGAAACCGTTTGCTGCCACAGAGTGCCGTATGCTCAAGTATATGAGCGACCCCGGTAGAGTCCTGCGGCACCGTCAGGAATGCTACTAAAAATGCATTCTGATCATCATCCGCTGCTAAATGAATGTGGCGCGCACCGGTTTTTTGATGCTTGTATTCCTGATACTCAAGATTCAGAGATTCGATCGGGTAACGTCTTACTTCATCAAATGCAGCGCTCTGAGGCATAGGTGCTCCGGGTAGTTAATCTAAGGCTGCTGCGACCAGGTTGCGATGCAGTCGCAGTCTTCCAGAATGTGGAAAGCCAGAATGTGGAAAGTTAGTAAATTAGTAAAATTGTATAC
>CAYPDN010000257.1:1343-5819 GCA_964409445.1 uncultured Granulosicoccaceae bacterium | reverse complement strand
CACTGAGCTACAGCCGGGTGCTTTAGCAGACTGTCTTCTACTTCGCCCGGGCCTACGCGGTAGCCTGAGGTGGAAATAACATCATCATCTCTGCCAAGAAACCATAAATAGCCATCTTCATCGCGATAACAAAGATCACCCAGGCCCCAATAGTCACCGCGGTGTTTTGATTGTGTTGCTTTGTCGTTATTCCAGTAGCCGAGAAACATGACAGGATCTTCGCGATGCGCTGCAAGTTCACCGGTTGCGCCAACCGGCATAATGTTTCCGTTTGCATCTACCGGTTCTACCCGGTGACCGGGGTATGCCTTGCCCATTGAACCTGGCTTGACATCGAACAATGCTGAACAATTGCCAACAATATAGTTGAACTCGGTTTGGCCGCACATTTCGTTGACGTCCACTCCAAAACACTCCTGCGCCCACTGATAAATTTCTGCACCAAGCGTTTCACCTGCTGACATTATGGCTCTGAAGTTAAGATCAAAACTTTCTATGTTTTCTACCTGACGCAACATTTTTAATGCAGTTGGCGGTATAAACCCATTGGTGACTTTGTATTTTTCCAGCAGATGGCAGATTCGTTCCGGATCAAACCGCTGTGCGTCATACGCCAGTAGCGGTATGCCATAGCACCAGGACGGTATTAGTCCATCGAGTAAGCCACCTGTCCACGCCCAGTCTGCTGGAGTCCAGAAGACATCTTGCGCTTTCGGAAAGAAATTTTGCGATAGCTCAAAGCCGGTTAAATTCCCTAACAGGCATCGATGTGCACCTAATGCTCCTTTGGGTGGTCCTGTGGTGCCGGATGTATAGATTAGAAAGGCCGGATCATCTGAAAGAGTGTTTGCCGGATTGAACTGATCTTTTGCTGATTCAAGCAATGCTGCGTAACCGTCTGTTGCACTGCTGTCGCAATCGATCACTGTTTGTAATTCGGGGCAGCTGTCTTTTAAAGATTCAATCAGATCACGACGCGCTCCATCTGTGATTACAACTTTCGCACCGCTATCCTGCAATCGATACTGCAGTGCATCTTCACCGAACATCACTGACAACGGTAGTGACACTGCTCCTGCCATGTAGACTGCAATGTGGGCAACACCAGCTTCGACGCGTTGCGGCAACACGATTCCAATCCGATCGCCCTGCTTCACACCACTTCCGATCAGCGCATTGGCTAGCCGGTTGCTGTTTTTTAATACCTGACCAAAAGTATATTGCCGGCACGCGCCGTTTTCGTTTTCGTAGTACAACGCAATGCGATCGGGATCAGACACACCAAACCTTGCGGTCGCCTGCCCCATATTAAAGTGCGTTGGAATTTGCCATTTAAAGTCAGACCACAGTTGGTCGTAGCTGGCGTTGCCGTGAACTACCGAATCAAAAAATTGCACAGACAGGTTACTCAGGTGACGGCAGGGGTGGCAGTGCTGGCTTGCCAGTCTATTTTGAACCTCAGCACATTTATTTTTGCAGGCATAGTCGGATTAAACAGCCTGTTGTGCCAGTAGGTTGTTTGGTAGGCTGCATTTTTTTCACCAAGTGACTTAACTTTGCTCTGCAACTGGAATCGCTGTTGATGTTGCTCAAAATGCAATTCACACTCACCACCTTCAACCAATTGCCGTGCAAGATCTGAATCTATGGCAAAGGTTGCTGTTAAACAGTCATCGAATTCTTTCGGGTATTGATAGTAGGCCGATGACAATAATTTTATCGCACCTTGCTGACGCAGATTCGGATCATGAGTTTTTTTTACAAGATGCCGAAATTCAGCTGTTATTTCGGCAGGGTCTTTTTTTACAAGTCCTATATTTACCGGGCCATATTTTCTATCAAGGTTCACTGGTGCGAGCGTTGCCTGCATACCGGGTGACGGCCTGCCGTTTTCTTTACGAACTGCATGCTGACGCAAACGGCACTGCCACCCCAGAAAGTGGTTTTTTAGTTTTTTGGCGTCTGTCATTCAGTATTTACCCTGGGACATGTTCTTTTCACAATTGTGTTTGTCACGAAGGAAAAGCTCAAGTGTTTTTCAGCGTTCTTTAACACCGTATGTGGGTTTCATTCGCCGTTCAGATATTTTTAGGCTACCAGCATCAATAGTGCGCAGGCTAAGTCAGTTAATAGAGTCCGGCATTGACTGTTCTCCGACTTACTAAGGCCTGATTCCCATATAGTGTTGACTCGGCATACGTTTGGAAATATTGCACCTGCACATAGCCAGTACCAGCTGGGATGGTGCAGCCCGCGCAGCAAATGACTATTTTGCCGGGTGCACACGCGCTCAACATGAGGTAGCGACAGTTCCGTTTCCCGCTAATAGTTGGCGCTAAATCTGCCGATAATTACCTATGTACAGCGCTGCAATACACACTGTTACCGATGGAACGTTCAATTCGCACAACCGCACCACGTTCTGCGATGCGAATCTGCAGACCGACAGCGCCGGGCTTTTAATGACCCCGTCCTTTCCGTCATGACATACTTTTCCATATTACTGCCACATTTTTCCACAAAAGCCGATATAAACTGCAGGCAACTGACCATGATTCTCAGCCCATTTGGATGCAGTAATGATGATCGACAGCGAGGTACGGAAATTTTCATGAAACACACTTTCTTTATCGTGCTGCTGTGGTCGCTGCTGGCAACGGCCCCGCTGGGTCGTGCTGCAGATAACACCAACACCGTGCTCTCGCTTGAGGATGCTCGCCACCTCATCACTCGCACTGGTTTAGGTGCCAGCCCTGCCGAACTCAACCGGTTTATCGGACTTACACAAATTGAAGCAGTTAACAAAATCATTGCCGATCTGAGTGAACAGCCGAACATACCAGCGCCTGCGTGGACTGATAATGCTGCTCCACAACATTTTCGCTTCGGCACTATGACGGTCAGCGAAAAACAACAATTCCGCCAGATTCGTCAGAGTGAGATGCAGTCTCTAAGGCGCTGGTGGATTCAGGAGATGATTTCTACCCCCAGTCCGCAAACAGAGCGCCTGGTGTTGTTTTGGCACAATCACTTCGCCACTGGATTTTCAGGGGTGAACAATCAGTCAATTTCAATTGCCAGACAGCATTTGATGTTTCGTAAACACAGCGCTGGGAATTTCCGTGCGTTCTTAAAAAATATCATTCGCGACCCGGCGATGCTCAACTATCTCGATAACAACAACAGCAAAAAACAAAACCCAAATGAAAACCTTGCCAGAGAAATTTTGGAGCTATTTACTCTCGGCGAGGGCAACTATACGGAATCAGATATTAAAAATGCCGCACGTGCGCTAACCGGCTACAGTTTTTCAAACATCTACGACATGCAATTTGTCTTCGAAAACTGGTCTCACGATAAAAAAGACAAAACAATTTTCGGCAAGACCGGGAATTTTAACGGCGACGATCTTGTCGATTTAATTCTCGAACAACCAGAGGCTGCGAGATTTATCACAGCCAAAATGTGGCGTCTTTTGGTCGGTGATATCAACAGCACCGATGACAAACTCACGGCTCATGCAAGCGCCTTCAGAGACTCGGACTATGAAATCAAAACACTCTATAAAAGCATCTTGCTAAGTAATGATTTTTGGCACACAGACAACCGCGCATCAATAGTGCAATCACCAGTGTCTCTTAGCATTGGTGCAATACGCTCAAGCGGTATCCTGCCACCAGACTGGCAAACACTACCAGCAAAGCTACAGCTAATGGGACAACACCTGTTTGAACCACCAAACGTTGCCGGCTGGCCAGGTGGTAGCTCATGGATCACACCTGGCAGACTCCTCGCCAGGCTCGAATGGCTGGAGCAACTCGGTATTGCCGCATCTGCATCATCGCCAAATATAAATATGGCCGAACTGCCCGCTAACATGTCTGGCAAATCATCTGAGCAAGCTCACGACCAAAGCATGCAGGCATCCCAATCGATGATGTCAGACAGCATGACCGGAAAGCATGAGCTCGCTATTCGCATGGCTGCTGAAGAGTTCGATGAGCATGTCAGATATCTTGTTAAGGTTTATAGCCACACAGGCCACGTATGGGAATCAGGTGAACTGGAGCTCAAAGGTGGCCACGATACCAGGCGCATGGGTCGTGTCCAGCGAAACGACATTCCATGGCAAACAATTACTTTTCCTGTAGATATAGCCAGTGACAATGTCAGTGCGATTGAGGTTTCGTTTATTAACGATGGTACTACTCCCGCAGGTGCTGACCGTAATCTCTACATCAACCGCGCATCATTCGGCAACAGGGTATGGTTGTCACGTGACGGCAAACAAACTGGCAAGTGCGCTCGAAAACGGGCCAACCAACAAGGCAACCTGTATTGCCCCGGCACATTGCGAATGGAACAATCAACCACAAGCTCTGCCAACATCAACAAACCACTGGCAGCCAATACCATGCGAGCAAGTAGCGCTACGTTGCGCTTTGCCAGACCATTGAACCTGGCGTTCACATTGTC
>CAYPDN010000257.1:0-1243 GCA_964409445.1 uncultured Granulosicoccaceae bacterium | reverse complement strand
AATGGCCCTAAAATAAACAGGCCTAATGTTGCGCGTAATTTCAGCAAGTGGCAAAGCGATATCAATGAAATGACAGAGCAGTTGCCATCCAGCACTTTTTACGACCCATCAATTCAACTGGAAGTTGTACCGCGCCCTATGATCGATACAACGCTTGCAGAGGCTATCACAGATCCACAACCCGCTGGACTAACCGAAGAGCAAAGAAATAAGAGTCTAAAATTACTCCTGCAAAACCACCCCGATTTAAACTTGACTACACTGCTACTACCAACCAAACCTGTTGACCCTTTAACAGGCCCAAACGCGGATTTTTACGATGTAATAACCGATCTTGCATTTCAGCTTAAATGAACCAGCTCAATTGAACCAGGCTGGCAGCAACCAATTGCAGTGGATAACCTCAAGGCTATAAGTGATGAACCGACGATCAATTATAAAACTTCTCAGTGGACTGACTGTACTACCACTCGTACCCACGCTAACGTCGGCTAATTCCTCGTCGGCCGACAGCCCGCATAAAAGAGTGATTCTTCTTGAACTGTCAGGCGCTAATGATGGTTTAAACACTATTGTGCCATTTAAGGATGACAGGTATCACGAGCTGCGTCCTTCTATTGGCTTAAACAGCAGTTCTATTATCGGTCTCGATGACTACTTCGGTTTTAACAACGCACTCAGGGAGCTAATGCCCATCTGGGAAACCGGTGATCTGGCAGTGGTACATGGCCTGGGTTATCCCAAGCCGAACCGATCGCACTTTGCGTCAATTGCGCTATGGGAAACAGGTGGTGACGGGAATCGCCAACGCAGAGACGGATGGATTACCCATGACATCGAGCATGCATATGCACTGTCAACTGTTGATGCTCACGGCATTTCACTTGGCGGCGGCATGGGTGTATTTAGCAGCCCTGCCGGCAACTGGCTATCAATGAAAACAGCCGGGCAGTTCGCAGGCAGAACGATGGATTCACCATCAGTAAACCAAAACCACAAAAACAAAGCCCTGGATTCGCTGCTTGACCGAGCAGCTGCTCTGAACTCCTCAATAGATCAAATCGCAACCAAGGTCGACAGCAACCCCCAGCCTGTACGTCCCGCCGGTGCTGGTGATTTTCACGCACAGATCGCTCACGCAATTAACCTGATTAATTCGGGTATTGATGCTCCAGTAATAAAAATATCATTAGGAGGATTCGACACCCATGAAAATCAACCAGGCAGACACACCAGACTACTC
>CAYPDN010000256.1:0-5840 GCA_964409445.1 uncultured Granulosicoccaceae bacterium | reverse complement strand
AAATAGAAGACAGCCCTGCCCATTTCGCAGTCAACAACTGCCATATCGGTAAGATCTACGAAGAAGTACATTTGTATGCCGGCTCCGGTGTGCTTCCCAATGGCAACAAATTCGAAATCTCTGCCGACGGAAATGGCGGCTGGGTTGAAATGCACGTCGGTGGCACCGGAACACCAGAGGCGTTTTACACCTCAACGCTCTCCAACCCAGAAGAGTCGATCACTGTGGACTCCAGACAGGTAGTTATCCGCGGTAACTTTGATGAAGCGATCTCTGAGACCACGGGCATCCCGTTCGAGCTAACTGCGACTTGCGAGAGCTAAACAAAGCGCCTGACGCCAGGACTCAGGCAATACATTACAACGAAGCCCGCTCTGCAAAGAGCGGGCTTTTTGTTTTTATAGAGAGATGCAAAGACGCACGACATGCACGGTGGTTTTTATAACCACGATTTATTCTTACTGCCAGCTTTGCTGATCGGCCCAATAATCGGTATCCAGCAGCAGTAATAAACGACCTGATTCATCGGTTGCCACACCTTTGTAGCCAGGAATGTCCGGCAGAATACGCTCCGCGGAATCAAACTCAAGCGTCTGATGACCAATCACATTGTCTACTAAAAACCGCTGTAAACCGGATGTGGTTCTGCACGCTATGCTGTGGTGTCTGCCGACTGTATTTTCAAAACCTGTTTGTTTTTGCAGACCAAGTAAGTGTGAAAGAGCCAGTGCGTCCAGATTGTCGGCAAGACTAACACCATCTATATCTGCAACAGGAATCGCCAGCTGTCGACCACATACCTCAAAAACCAATACTTCCTGATGGCTGGCAAATTCAGGCAAAGACAATCTGTACCGACTACCTGATTCATCACTGCAAATGGCCACGCTGCCACCAAACTTTGTCGCGATATCTATTAATCCGCTTACATCTACCTGATGATCAATTTGTCTGGACCATACCGTTGGGTGCTCTATACGCTGCTGAGGGTCTATTTCACGCCAGTCGGGCTTTGTCACCTGACGCCACGGGTTGTCAGATCTGCGTTCAGCACCTTTTACTGTTACGCCGCAACCGGTATCACTTACTTCAATTATTGTGGCTCTTGTACTCTGCTGTACTGCCACAGTGATGGTCACAGGTGTCTTTAATTCAGAGGCAGCGGGAATCGTATAAGCAACAACACCTCGCAGAAGTTCATCCAGCGCTTCTGACAACGCATCGAACAAGCTTCTGTGCAAAACGACATGACCCGGCTCGAATTTCAGTCGAACCGTAAGATCATTTGCTCTGGCACTGTTGGCAACTGCGTTCTTCAATGAGCCGCCAAGAAATGACGCCTCAACCATAGAAACACTACCAAACGCATGGCCGAGCTGTCTGACTGCGGTAGTTTGGTCGTTAACAACCTCCTGAAGTTGCTCTCTAAGCGGGTTGATGTAGTCGGCCGTGGCAGAACCATTAGGGTCATTGGATACTGCCTGTACGGTTTGTTCGAGCTTCTTTTGCAGCTCTATTAATTTTTTGTGACTACTATTGAGTGCTTCATAGTGCATTTCTAACTGCTGTAGACGGCCTTGCCAGTCAATTCCGGTCCAGTCAATTCCAGCAGTTTCAGCGCTTGATTCATCCAGTACTACAACACCTGCAGGCAAGTCAGCCGAATCTGCAGCTACTTTTTCCAGCGACAGATCATCAGCTCTATACAATGAAGCGCCTGCATGCGAGTGCGGTTGATCTACGGAACCTGCAAACTTAAGGCGATCGACAAGGTCACTGCGATCTTCAGCAGGCTCGTTGTTGCGCAGGCTTTCTATATCTTCACTGAGACACTCAATTGACTCCAGTGCCAGATCAAAAAATGCCTGCGAAGGAGCTGCATCGCTTTGTGTTAAATCGACAATAGTAGATTCAAGGTAGTGCACCAGTGACGCAAGATCATGTTCACTTGCTTCATCGGCACTGTGCTTAAACGTGTGTAACAGTCGATTGATATCTCCATAGAGTCGACTCGTACCATCTGGCGCACCACGCAACCGCTGAAACAATTCGAACAAACGCGGTAACAACTCTTCTGCTTCGATCAAAAATCCGTTGAGCGCACTGTTACGCGGTGTATCACTACTCAAACGCTGGCTGGCAGCTGTCAATACATCTTCAACACGGCCGGTAACATCATGAATAAGATCAGGCATGGGCTTTTGCCCAACCAATGAATCGATGCCAAGAGTTGCCGCAATGATTGCCTCTTGCACGAGCAGGGTTTCCGATTGATTTAATCTGCTGTTCTCGGCTTTGATCAGCAACTGAGATAACGGCGTTAACAGACTGGTGAGTTCATCGATGCCTTTGTCAGAGACAATCGCAATCAGCCGGTTCAGTGCGTTGATCACACTGCTATCCGGAATCAGATTTCCGGAACTACCCAGTGCTGTATCGAGTGACTGCTGGATAACATCGATACAGGAGTTACAGCGGCTACCAAAATCGCTAGTAGAGTTATCAGAGGTAGATGTATCGGAAACCTCGATGAAGCTATTAGATACATCGGTGGTGCTGTCATTTGTATCAGAAGCTTCAGCCGTATCTATAAGCGCGTTATCCACCAGACCCGGGAACTGGTAGAGCAGTTGTTGTTCAACCAGCTGTACCGAGGTGCTGCTTGAGTTGATATTCTCTGCCGAGACAGATTCATTTAAATACCCCTCTACTTCAGCAAGGTTCGCTCGCGCACCATGCACACCGACAACGACGATCAGCCGCTTCAATGCGGCAATTTCTTCAATGAATTCCTCTACTGACTCATCGGACTGCAGTGTACCTTCAGCAAGTAATGCCGCGCAGTGCTGCAGCCTTTCAGCCAGCACACGAATACTTGACTGCAACCACGCTGACAAAGGCTCAGGTGTTGAAACAGGTAGTTCGTTTAATTCGGTAAATACTGAGCTGAAGCGAAACTCTGCGTCAACTGCAGGCAGGTGAGTATTTTCTTTGCCACTGGTGGTATAACACAACATGTTGCAAAGCAATCGGTCAACCTGTTGCTGCATACCAAGCACAGGTGCCTGGTCATCACTTGTGGCATAGACCAATACGTTTTCAATATCTTTGTATATACTAAATAGCGCAGGTCTTAACTCACCTGCAGGAATTTCAACAGATTGTGTATACGCACTGCACAACAGCCAGAATGATTTTGCTTTGCTATTACTGAATTGATCAGCAATACGCTCAAAAGACTCCGCTAACTGATTTAATTTTTCTAACCGATTATCACCACGATAAACACCCAGCATAGTCTGACTTAAACTTAGATAGCTGTCCGGTGAGGATGGGTCTGCATCGGTGTAACCACGCCGTAACTCCTGAACATCTACACGATATTTCTCAGGAACCGCAAATAGATTTTCACTGAACAATGGCTTTTTATGCAACGCTGCCAGCTCATTAAACGCAATGATCAGGCTGGCTGGTTTATCCACACCTGAGCTTGCAATTTCTGCAACATAAACCGCAAGCTGCTGCAGGCAAAAACGCAAAACTGCTACATTTCGATGGTCAGCGCGGGTTGCTACAAGCTGATTTGCAGCACTCAGGTCTTTTGTAAACTGCAAGCCACTATCAAAATTGGTCAGTGATTGCCTGACTCTGGATAAGTCTTTGGCTAGCTCCTCAGCAAACGATTCCGTATAACCTTTGGCATCCAGTTTTTCAACGCGCACGGATACAAGATCGCGCACTTGAAAGAACAGATCAGAGTCTGTCCGATGGTCAGCTTCGGTATCCGTGAATGAAGACCAGCCGTCACGCAAGCGGAGCTTCTCCTTTTACTTTGTTGCTGGCCTCATCAGCTGACAGTGCTGTGGTCCTTCCGGCGTTTGCAGTCTCGCTGTCCGCTCTGTGGTAATTGCCAGTCACCGGATCAGTTATGGCAGGGTCCGTTGTTGCTGAGCTATCCATTTGAAAACCAGCTACAGACTCCTGAAGTTTCGATGCCATGGTTTGCAACTCGACAACATCCTGCGTGAGTACAAGAGCCAGCTCACTGGTGTTGTTACCCGTTTTATCAAGTCTGACTATTCGTTTGGCTGTTTGAGACAACTCGCTTTTTTGCGTTTCTACATTCGAAAGCGCGTCCTTTATACTGAGCTGCAGTTGATCACAGTAACGTCCCAGCTCTTTGCCGACTAAAGATGATGTGTGCGTATGGCGTGCGCTTTCATTGATTTCATCACTTGAGACCTTGAGCGACTTTACAGTCTCTTCAATATCGTTTTGCAACATGGTGATCAATGCAGCTGTATCACCGGAAATTTGCACCAGCTTACCAGTTAGCTGATGAATATCTTCAAACATGTCAGACGCACCAGGATTATCGGAATTATGCTCAACTTCGATATCCCGCTCAAAGGTCGGTTGCTGATTTTGTTCCGGCATCTTTAGTGAAACATTAAGTGCCTGCAGCCGTGCCTGCTCGGCAAGCAGCTTAAGTCTGCCGGTCGACTCTGTCACTTCACCTGCCGTTTGCAGCAAACGGTTCATACGGCCGCTGCTAACGTCAACCTGTGCAGATACTCTGGCCAGAGAGGTAGAAACTTCATTCACGCCGTTCACAGCAGACTCTGAACGAGCTTCTATTTCTTTAATCAGCTCGTTGCTGCTGTTCAGCACCAGCTGTTGTTTATCAAGTAGTGCTGAACGAACACTGATGCTGTCCGACAATTCTGCAGTTTCAGACTGGCGGCGAATATCGTGCTCTGCCAGCGCCTGACCGAGCCTGTCATGTTGTTGAACGACTCCACCAATGCGGCTGGCAACACCACGAGTCATGCCAACAAGATTTTGCATTACCGCAGCGGTTCGATTTGCCGACTCCGCAATCGCTTTGGCATGACCATTACGAGGAACTCTGACCGAGTGCCGCAGATCACCACTGGCAACAGCGTCGATATCTTGTATTAACTGATCTGCATCTCTGACAGACATCGCACCACTTCGAGGGGGCTCTGCCATCGGACGATCAGATATCCTCCGACCAGAAGGAGCATCAGCCCGGGTTGCAACGCCCGCTGTTTTTCGAACATCATGTTCCTGAGCGCTCGGAGATCGACCACCCGCAAATGCTGCGCGCAGCATTTGTTGGAAAGCGGTAAACAGGAATAGCAGTGCAGTTGCAAGTGCTGCCAGTGCCAGCCAGTTCATCAAACTATTACGGTTACCGACGTTGCTCGTTGTATCCATAAATTTTGCAATCGATGATTGCAACTGCAATAGTGCTTCGGAAACAAATGCACTACTGACAACAGCAGGTGCTACTGAAACGGGTTCTTGTACTACCGATTCTCTTACTATGGACTCACTATTTTCCGATGACTGGCCCGACAATTGGCCCGATGACTGGATCAAAGATTGGTCAGATCGCGGGCTCAGTAGCGGCAGCTGAATATCTTTTACCCGCTGCACAAACCGCACGATCAGATCAGATGTACGGTAACCGTATAAAGAACTGTCTGTACCAGCCCCCGACAACTGTAAAAGATCATCTGCATAAGCCTGTTGTACTAAAACGAGATCCTGCAGATCCACACCTTCGCTGTTAGTGATCTGCGTCCACACCAGAGATGAATTTTTAACCACATCAATTAGTGCCTGCTCTCGCGTCCCCTCGATCACACGCGCATGTATCTGCTCAAAATCAGAGGCCAGCAGCAAAACGCTTTGTGGCACTTCAATCAATGGCTGTTGCCGCACCTCTGCCTTCGTATCTGCCTTCGTATCTGTTTGTGTTTCTGGCTGCGTTTCTGGCTGCGCTACCGGCTTTGCAGCTGTTTGCATGGATC
>CAYPDN010000255.1:1429-5854 GCA_964409445.1 uncultured Granulosicoccaceae bacterium | reverse complement strand
TTGAAGATACACCTGAATTACTTGCCTATTATGACGACCTTAAAAAACACGAAGCCGGTGCCCTCTGGACAGTCGCCAACAAAATTGAACCCTGGGAACCAAAGTCTGAATCGGTTCCCGTAGTCTGGCGTTATAAAGATTTGCGTGATCACGTTTTGCGCTCGGTTGATCTTGTCACTGCGGAAAAAGCCGGTCGACGCGTGATCTATATGAACAACCCCGGACGGCAAGATGTCCACGCTGCAGTTGGCTGGATCTACGCAGGCCTGCAGGTAATGAACCCGGGTGAAACTGCTACCGCACATCGCCATTCCGCCAGCGCTATCCGATTTATCATGGAAGGTGAAGGTGCATATACGGTAGTTGATGGTCATAAAATGACTTTGGGCCGCAACGATTTTGTACTTACACCAAATGGCACCTGGCATGAGCACGCTGTTGAAGAGACAGGAACCCCGTGTATCTGGCAGGATGGACTGGATATTCCACTGGTTAATGCACTGGAAGCGAATTTCTTTGAAGTACACCCTGACTTAAGCGAACCAGTCACCTACCCGGTTGACGACATGACCAAGACATGGGGCAACCCGGGGTTGACACCTGCTATAACACCGACCACCGGAGAGTGGACCAAAGGCTATAGCCCGATGTTCAAATACGAATGGGAGCCAACCTACGAATCATTAAGCAAATATGCAAATGCCACCGAAGGATCGCCCTACGATGGAGTGATGATGGAATACGTTAACCCCGCCACACACGGACCGGTAATGCAGACGATGGGAGCATCAATGCAAATGTTGCGCGCAGGCGAGCATACTAAAGCGCATCGCCACACGGGTAGTTATCTATACCATGTAGCAAAAGGTTCAGGCCATTCCATAATAGACGGCAAGCGATACGACTGGACAGAGCGTGACATATTTTGCGTACCCAGCTGGGCGTGGCATGAGCATGTCAATGGATCAGACAGTGAAGATGCGTGCCTGTTCTGTCTTAATGACTTGCCTGTTATGCGAGCTCTCGGCCTTTACCGTGAAGAGGCGTTTGGTGATAATAATGGTAACCAGCCGCTGGCCTGATGTCTTTGAACTCATCCGTTCAAACGTAACGAACCATCACATCCGGCTGATTAACTATTTCAACACCAAAAGCCCCTCCTATCCGGTTCCAAATCTGCGATACGTGACATCCCAACGATCAAAATATTGATCACAATTTAGCTGGCATTCTAACTGGTATGGTGCACAGGCTTGAGGTTGTAAACCGGTGTATCTATACCCTCCATTCGCGCTTTCATCTGTAGCGCCAGATACAAAGAGTAATGCCGTGATTGGTGCAGATTGCCACCATGAAACCACAGTCCTTCCTGTTGTGTGGGTTTCCACATATTGCGCAGTTCACTTTCCCACGGGCCGGGATCTTTTTTGGTATCGGAACCCAGACCCCAGCACTTACCGACTTTATCGGCGACTTCCTGTGAAATTAATCTGGCTGCCCAGCCGTTCATTGAACCATAGCCTGTCGCACAAACAATCAGATCTGCTTTGAGCTCGGTGCCATCGTCAAGTGTGATTGAGTCCTTGTTAATACGCTCTACGTTAACACCACTTTTGAGTTTAATTTTTCCATCAATGATTAACTGAGAGGCACCCACATCTATATAGTAACCAGAACCGCGACGCAGATACTTGACGAACAAACCTGATCCGTCTTCACCAAAGTCGAGTAAAAAGCCAGCCTTCTCAAGCCCCTTGTACATATCCGCATCACGTTTTGCCATTTCTTCGTAAACGGGTATCTGTAACGTATGCAGTATTTTGTAGGGCAGAGATGCAAATATCAGATCCGCCATTTCCGTGGTTACACCGTTATCTACCGCCTCTTTGGAGTACAACCCGCCCAGTGCCAGATCCATCAGTGTGTCAGACTTTGCTATATGGGTAGAAGATCGCTGCAGCATGGTGACGTCTGCACCGTTCTCGTAGAGGTCGGCGCATATATCGTGGGCCGAATTGTTTGAACCAATAACAACGCATTTTTTACCCTGCCAGCCTTCACCGCCTTTATGGCCGCTTGAATGGCACAATGTGCCCTCAAAGGAATCAGCACCATCTATTTCAGGCATGTTTGGAATGCCAGACATACCGGTAGCCAGAATCACCTGCTTTGGACGGAGCGTGAGTTCCTTACCTTCGCGATTAACTTTAACCTGCCACTCTTTTTTGGCCTCGTCATAGCTCGCACTTAGCGCTTCTGTTTCAGTCCAGTAGTTAAGCTCCATTACTTTGGTGTACATCTCCAGCCAGTCACCGATTTTGTCTTTTGGTGAAAACACCGGCCAGTGATCAGGGAATGGTAAGTATGGGAGATGGTCATACCAGACCGGGTCGTGCAAACACAAAGAGCGATAGCGTTTACGCCATGAATCACCAGGGCGCTCATTTTTTTCTATGATAATGGTCGGCACACCGTGGCGTTTTAGTCTCGCTCCCAATCCAATACCGCCCTGCCCGCCACCAATTACCAGACAATACGGCTGCACGTCATAGCCGAGCTCCTTCTCTTCCTGTTCTTTGTTTTCAAGCCAGTTTTTACGACCCGGAAATGAACCGTGTTCAACTCCCATTTCGCGAGTACCGTGCTTGTCATTTTTTTCTTCAAAGCCCTTAAGCTCAAGCATGGTAGTGAGCAAGGTCCAGCACTTATCGCCCTTTATACGGACATGTCCACGACCACGTGACGTGGCAGTGTCAAAGGTTATCCAGCCTTCCGTTATGCCGTCTGCGGAACTGGCATCACCTTCCAGTTGCCAGTTGGACGGTTGGGTACTGGAAAGAGTGCTTGTAAGCATTGCCTGAATAGCATCCGGCCCTTCAGAGGTATCCAGATTCCAGGTAAATGTGAGAAAGTCTCGCCAATAACAATCTTCGTCAAAAAGTGCAACGACACCCGGTATATCTTTGCTGCTGAGTGCTTTATCAAAGTTGCTAATCCATTGCTCTAATTGAGCATTCACCAAGTTCTCTGCTGGTGCTGCCATGTTATTTCCCCCTTAATGTGTTTAATGCACCGCCCTACGAGTGCAATAAAAATATACCACAGGATCAGTGGCATATACTCGTTGATGCTACAACATCAGAGAAGCTTAAGATACAATCTGGCTCTATGAGTCAACTTACACATATTTATCAATACCCCATTAAGTCCTCCATGCCGATATCACTTGAGGAATCGGTCGTCCAAAACAGGGGTTTGGCATTCGACCGGCTGTGGGCTGTTTTTGATGCAAACGGGCAGGCTCTTACCGCTAGAGAGCATCCCGCTCTGCTGGATATTGAAGCCAAAGTCACATCGCAGGAATTATTGATTTGCTATCAGAACAAAACGGTCGGCAAAGCACCTCTTGCACTGTCACCTGAACAGTCCAAATCAGTGAAGGTTTTCAACTACGACGCCACGGCGGTTCCCACCAGCTCAAGTATAAATAATTGGTTTTCTGATTTTTTAGGTATCGAGTGCCAGTTATTATATCAACATGAAGATTTTCATCGAAATGTTCTCGAAAAACATGGCGGCACACACGGAGAAACTGTCGGCTTCGCAGATCAATGTCCAATCCTGTTAGCGACCGAGGCATCTCTTGCAGACTTAAATGATAGATTGAGCAATCCCATATTAATGAATCGATTCAGACCGAATCTGGTCATCAACGGCACTGATGCATGGATAGAGGATGAATGGAAAAATATTAAAATTGGCGAATGTGAATTTAAAGTTAATCAGGCTTGCATCCGCTGTGTACTCACTACCATTGATCCTGTCAGCAAAACCAAAGACCCTGACACCGAGCCACTACGTACAATGAACTCTTTTAGAAAAGGTCCTCAAGGGGGAGTGGTATTCGGCATGCATCTGACTCCGGTTACTCTCGGCAACATAAAACTAAATGACAAGATAGTGGTTATAAACTAAATTTGGACAATCGGTTTTTATAGCTGTCCTGATATTTAGGTTGTATCCCGAATAAATCGCAATCACATATATGACTATTCAAGGCAAACCGATTTCATTTATTGCAACAGTCAATTCAGATGAGTCTCGTTATTTTTATGAGAAGGTATTAGGCCTGCAGTGTTTGTCCGATGACCAGTTTGCACTTGCATTTGATCTGGGAAATTCCACTTTGAGAATTCAAAAAGTTGAGTCGATCCCGGACATACAATACACAGTCCTTGGCTGGGAAGTGCCTGACATTAGAAAATGCGTTGAAGAACTATCCTTAAAAGGAGTTCGCTTTGAGAAATTCCCGCAGCTGCCACAAGACGAATCGGGTATTTGGGCAGCGCCTGGCGGGGCATCGATTGCGTGGTTTAAAGATCCCGATTGCAATACCCTATCTCTGACCGAGTTATAAGGCCCTGA
>CAYPDN010000255.1:0-1329 GCA_964409445.1 uncultured Granulosicoccaceae bacterium | reverse complement strand
CGAATCATAAGGCATAGTTCAACAACATGAACGCATATTTAATACAGTACTACCTGCATCGGTTGCTGGCGCATGGATAAGATAGTTCTACTTGTCACAATCGGTTTTTTAGTTTTGGCGATAAAGTATCATGTGCTGACACAGACACTGGTAAAAAAGAAAATCGACAAGACCTGGTATGATCGCCTCTGGACTGGCAGCAGACCGTCTAAAGATAATCTTACTGATGAAGGATTGAAGTACCGAAAGCAGTCTAATATTTTCGCAATTGCAGGTTTTTGTATGTTAGCGATCTTCGTATTGCTTAGGATGTCATCAGCTTAAAACTCAGCTTCTATCAAAGCGCGTCAACTGCCTCTACAAAACGGTTGATCTCATCTTGCGTATTGAAATAATGTACTGAGGCTCGTGCAAGTGATTCGAGCTTCCGCTTACCGAAATCCAGACGTGCACTGGAGAGTTCGGATACAGAAATATTAATACCCTGCGTACGTAACTGATCAGCCATGTCCTTCGATGAAACACCTTTTTTATTCAGTGTGACAATTCCACACTTCTGCAAGCCAAGATCGTGAACCGCGACATTCCTGACAGCAGTCAGTTGATCTCTGAGATCTTGCCCAAGAGACGATACTCGATCCTCAATTTGATCAACACCGATTGCATTGGCATACCGAACCGCACGCATCAGACCCACCCTGCCTGCAACAAAACTCTCCCAGTTTTCAAATCGTTTAGCGCCAGGTGCAAATTCAAACTGATTGTCGCTGACCCACGTGGCTGAATGTAAATCGACAAACGGTGGATCAAGCTGATCGAGAAAATCGCTCCGAACATACAAAAAACCGGTACCACGCGGGCCGCGTAAATATTTTCTGCCTGTGCCGGAAAGAATATCGCAGTGGAGTTTCTTAACGTCCAGCGCAATTTGACCGGCTGACTGGCAGGCATCAACCATGTACATCAGACCATGCTGTTGTGCCAGCTTTCCAATATCATACACCGGGTTCACCAGCCCCCCTTGAGTGGGCACGTGCGTTACGGCGATCAGCTTGGTTTTATCAGTAATGAGATCACTTATTTTAGTAACATCGAGCTGTCCGTGTTCATCGGACGGTATAAGATCAATGTGCAAATTTCGCCGCTTTGCCTGCTGCAATAAAGCAAGATAGTTAGAGACATATTCTGATTCATGGGTCAGGATTCGATCACCGTCTTTCAGGGGCAATGCATAGAACGCCATATCCCATGCTCGAGTGGCATTTTCTACGTAAGCGATTTCATCAGAGGATGCATTGAGCAGTTTTGCAAATTCATCGTAGAAGGATT
>CAYPDN010000254.1:2995-5889 GCA_964409445.1 uncultured Granulosicoccaceae bacterium | reverse complement strand
TGAGTTTGTTGCACTCCCAGATGGAATTGAAGACTTCACCAATGGCTATCGGTACTGTTGAATGTTGTCGCAGTAACTTAAGCGCTTCCTGATCTTCAGCCGGAGTAGGGTCTTCAAGCCAGAACAATTTTACCGCTTCAACTTCTTTGGCGAACTCGGCAGCTTCACGTGGCAATAGTCGATGATGGACGTCGTGCAGGATTTTTAATTCACTCCCGAAGCGGTCACGAATTTGAGCAAGAGCGTCCGGCATGTAGCGCATGTAGCGGTCGGTATCCCAAATCTCTACCTGAGGCTTTATGCCACTAAAATCTGTCATGTATCTTTTAGAGTCTCCCGGCTTTTCAGGCACCGCGTAGCTCGCAGTTGGCATACCGGGTATACCGCACTGCACCCGCACCGCCTTATAACCTTCCTCTTTAAAGTGGGAGATTGAGTCCATTAAGTCTTCCAGATCCGATCCGGTTGCATGTGCATAAACCATTGCACCTTCGCGGCTTTTGCCGCCAAACAATTGATAAAGGGGCATGTTGGCGAGCTTGCCTTTGATGTCCCACAACGCCATATCAATAGCACCAAAGGCAGCCATCGCAATCGGGCCACGACGAAAGTAGGCGCCGCGATAAAAATACTGCCAGATGTCTTCGCTGTTACGCGGATCCATGCCGATCAGGGACGGGATCAGGTAATCCTGTAAATAGACGGCGGGCAGCGTTTCGCGGTTGTTGAGTGTTGCATCCCCCAGTCCGTATACACCCTGATCGGTCATGATCTTCAACGTGACATAGTTCTTGCCGGGTCCGCCTACAAACACTTTAGCGTCGGTGATTTTCATAGTTGTGGCTTTTAACTGGCGACTGTTGTGGTGCAACTATGGCTTAACTATGGCGCTAAATCCAATGCAGTGGAGATAATCTGTCCCTTGTTATGATTTGCTATATGGGATTGTCGCTTAAATTGAACCGCAGCGAAGATAGATTTTTAATTTAATGGCTATCATCAACTGGTGGCTAACTGGTGAATAAGAGTAGCAGCCTCCGTATAACAGTTAGGCTTTGGCGCTGAATGGCTAAGCTTTTACGCGTAACCATGATCCAGCTAATAATCCAGGTCTTAGTCCCGCTAGATGCAGCAGAAAAATAATGCCGAGGCTACCACCACCTGAGCTACTTTCCCGATCCGGCAGAGTCTCGTTACCTGAGATCACACTGGTGGTAGATCCCGTTTCAATTGAAGAAGATTCGTTCCCGGTGCCATTAGAAGACGAACCGCTGTCAGTTTCATTTGTAGATGAGCCATTGTCAGTTTCGTTCGAGGACGAACTGTTACCAGTTTCAACTTGATTGCTGTTTTCGGCAACGTTGTTTCCTGTGTTGCTGTTTCCAGTTTCCTGTTCGACCGGTGACACCATTGATCTTAAAGATTCACGTACGGTTGCGACGTTACCACCTGAGAACAACCTTGTAACCTGGTTGCCTTCGCACTGATGGAAACTTAGAGCATTGTCTGTATCCCAAATTCTAATGTTGTCGTCCAGCTGCTCCCATGCGGTAAAGACTGCATCGTTTTCAGTCCAGTCGCCAAGTTGTCCGTTCCTGAGCGCAACATTTTTTGTTTGCCAGAAACTTGTGCGGTTGGTATGACTTATGTAGCTTACGCGCACCTGATCACCATCGGTGTACGGATGAAAGACATAGGTCCATCCGGCTATGGAATCATCAAGCGAAATGAATCCATACTTTAAAGGTTCCATCCACTCCCAGTCAGATCGGTGACAACGAAGAGCTTTCATAGCAAGTTGTGTGTTGTAGTTCCAAATACCATTGGAAAAATCTACTGGTACACCGGTTTCACGATTTACAACCGGGCCAGGATCAACGAGGTCGCCTTGCAAGTCCTCGCCACCTTGAAAGTTCATTGAGACAAGAACGTTCTCGTCAAGAGGTGTAAGGGCGGTACCTGTTGAATCTGGCTGGCCTGTCGGTACAAACGCTGTGCCGTCAATGGCGTAGCAGTTCTGAAAACTGTCCGCAGGATCTGATGAGTTACCACCCCAAACCCGCCAGCGTTGGAAGTGCCTGTTCCATGATTGACAATTTCAACGTAAGGGCTGCTATGGAGGGGTGCGATACCGTAGTAGACGCCATTGTTGATAGTCCACAGGGGTACGACCCTTTCGAATCCTTCCTGCCACGCAGAGTCGCTAAGGTTTAAGTCAGTGGAAGACCCAGCGGGTATACGGTGAACTGCCAGCTGATACATGGTGTTCATGCGAGGCAGCTGACTGCTTAAAGCGTCGTGCTGGTAGATGGTGTCGATCCTGTTCCAGAGACTGGCATCTGGATAGGCGGCGTTGTCTTTCACATAGACCGCACGGGCTTCATCAAACTCGAACGGCTCGCATTGAATCCTCCGGTTGGATATATCGTTTTCCAGATGCCAGTTGGCGCGAATTAAATTTACGCTGGCGCCAGTTTCTCTGTTTATGATTACTGGCTGTGGTTCTGATTCGTCGGTGACCAGGCAACTTCCGAAATCACCTGACGTTAATTCGGTGCTGATGAACTCCCGCCCGAAACCGTCTCCGTCAGGATCAGATGCCGTCTGAGCACACACCGGCAGAGTCTGGGCATGCAATGAAGTTGGCAGAACCAGCGGGCAGGCGAGCAGCGCGAGTTTCAAAAATTCTTTAAGTTTGCGCATACTGGATGTTTCCGGGAAAGCGATGAAATCGGCAGAATACCCAGAAGATATGTCATGACATAAAAATCAAGGCGCTGTGTCATAGTGTTTTAGGTTTTTTATGATTTGCAACGGTTGTGCGAAGCGTGGGGCTCCTGCCTTTGTCTGATCACCCTGGTTGTGGTGACAGCTGGTGGGCCCGGCAGGAGAGA
>CAYPDN010000254.1:0-2895 GCA_964409445.1 uncultured Granulosicoccaceae bacterium | reverse complement strand
AAAAAATGGATAACATCATGAGCAGCATAGAAGTAAATGGAAAACAGCTTGCGACTGATGAAGAGGGTTACCTTGAAGTGCTGGCTGACTGGGACACAGATGTGGCGACCGTTATGGCTGAAGCAGACGGGTGCGACCTCACCGAAAATCACTGGGAAGTCATTCACTTCCTTCGCGGCTATTATGAAGACTATGAAATAGCTCCGGCAATCCGGATCTTAACTAAAGCCATTGGCAAAAAGCTTGGCAAGGAATATGGAAACAGCAAATATTTGTACGAGCTTTTCCCAAATGGCCCGGCTAAGCAGGCGTGTAAATATGCCGGATTGCCCAAGCCGACAGGGTGCGTTTAGCCGCAAAAAAATGATAGCTCAATGCCAATACACCACCAATACATTTCCAGACTAATCGATACTGATTGTCGGATGTATTTTCGGGCGCGACCATAATGGTTGGTGTAATTATGTATATTGCGGTTTTTATCTTCATCATTGGCCTTGGCCGCAAAGTAATTCAGTATGCGTCTACTCCCGCGCCATTAAAGATACCGACGACACCAGCACCTGTCACCAGACCGGGTGTTGCCTTAAGAATGTTTAAGGAAGTCGTGTTTTTTCAAAGCCTGTTTAAGGCATCAAAATTCACCTGGATATTTGGCTGGTTATTTCATGCGGGGTTGTTTTTCGTATTGCTATGTCATTTGCGTTTATTCACTGAATCTGTGTGGTGGTGGGTGGCGATACTCGCGCCCTTTAGCAGGATCGCAGGTTTTGTTATGGTTGCTGGTTTGATCGGACTGCTGTGTCGACGAGTATTTGTTGATCGTGTTAAAGCTATTTCAGCACCGTCAGATTATTTAATGCTTGTCCTTATACTACTTATTGCAGGCTCCGGGTTGCTGATGCGTATTGTCGCAGTCACCGACCTTGTTTATGCAACAGAGTTTGCCCGTGGGCTGGTCCAGTTTGAATTGTCGAGCTTTTCTGGCAGCGTTGTTATTTTTTTGCACCTGTTGTTAGTAGCAATACTATTGATTATCTTTCCGTTCTCGAAACTGCTCCATGCGCCCGGTGTGTTCTTTAGTCCGTCGCGTAATCAGACAGACAATTCCAGAGAGCAAAGATATGTCGGGCGCGAAAAAAGCCGGAATTCCAGCGGTGACACCAAAGCAAACTCCGGGAATACCAATGGCTAATAAACAGCCGGAATTCGAAGTGCCCAATCTCACAGGCAAGATAAAAGTCCCTGCAGTACGTGAAGGTGCGATGTCTCACAGCGAGCCGTTTGTGGCCCGACCTGAGCACAACGAAGCATTGGGTTATCCCGGTGAGTTGGTTGATGACTGGCAGCAGAAAGGAATTGCAAGGCTGGGGGAACTGGTTCAAAACTCAAGGGCACTTCGAGTCTATTTGGATTCATGTGTTAAATGCGGTGCCTGCACAGATAAGTGTCACTATTTTCTGGGCACTGGTGACCCAAACAATATGCCGGTAGCGAGACAGGATCTGTTGCGTTCAGTGTATCGTCGCTACTATACGCTGGCCGGCAAGTATCTGCCGAAGCTTGTCGGCGCTAAAGAATTTGACGAGCAGATGCTGGACGACTGGTACAAGTACTTTCACCAGTGCTCCCAATGCAGACGCTGCTCTGTTTACTGCCCGTACGGTATCGACACCGCTGAAGTTTCCATGGCGGCGCGTGACATCATGGGCACAATCGGTAAAGGCCAAAAGTATAGCAATGAGGTGATAAGCAAGGTTCATAAGCTTGGCAATAATCTCGGCTTACCTGAACCTGCGCTTGCAGATACACTCGAAGGTCTGGAAGAGGACGTAAAAGAAGAAATTAACGTTGCGGTTAAATTCCCGCTTGATGTTAAAGGTGCCGATGTTTTGCTGGTAACACCTTCGGCAGACTTTTTTGCAGAACCGCATATAGACGGACTGATCGGCTACGCGAAGGTCTTTCATCAGGCTGGACTTAGCTGGACAGTTTCATCGCATGCGTCGGAGGCTGCCAACTTTGGATTGTTTATTGGCAGCCACGACAATATGCAGAAAGTAGCAATGCGCATTCGCGAGGCAGCACTCGAGCTTGGTGTTAAGCGCATTGTTTTTGGAGAGTGTGGTCATGCCTGGCGTGTGGGCTACAGTTTTTTAAATACCCTGGCAGGACCATTTGATTTTCTGAACTCTGATTATCCAGTGCCGCAACACATTGTTGAAGTGACGCACGATCTCATTCAACAGGGCCGTCTTAAATTGAACAGAGAAGCGAACGATGATAAACGGGTGACTTTTCATGACTCCTGTAACGTCGCACGCGCTTCACGGATGGGTACTGTGCCGGGCGGCCAGTTCACTTTGCCTCGCGATGTCATTAAAGCTAGCTGTAATCATTTTTTTGAAATGCCCGCCAACACCACAGGTGAAGCTACGTTTTGCTGTGGCGGCGGCGGTGGCTTATTAACCGATGATCTTGTTGAGCTGCGAGTCAAGGGTGCATTACCCAGAATGCAGGCACTGAAAAATGTAGATGACCAGCATCAAATTACTCATATGGCAGCGATTTGTGCTATCTGTAAAAGTCAGTTTGCCAAAGTGCTGCCTTACTACGGTTTTGAAATGGATCAGATTGTCAGCGTGCATCAGCTGGTGGGTGATGCACTGGTTTTTGAGGCAGAGGGATAATGTCAGACACTGAACTACGGTTTTACCCGAAACTGGCATCAATACAGAGTAACTTTAAGGCACCGTCAGTCGACTCGATAGACCGACTCGAACCTGCCACTTGTAAAGAGGCAGAACCTTTCGCGCTGCGTGTGCTGGATGACAGCATGGAGCCCGAATTTCGAGCGGGTTGTATTATAGTGATTGATCCGACCGGCAGAGCGAC
>CAYPDN010000253.1:0-5901 GCA_964409445.1 uncultured Granulosicoccaceae bacterium | reverse complement strand
GCACCAAAAGACCTGCCGGAACATGGCGTGACCACTGTATTCGTGGAACTGCCAAATACTAAGATTGAACTACTGCAGGCACTTGGAGAGAACTCGCCAATCTCAGGATTCGTTGAGAAAAATCCGAACGGCGGCATTCACCATCTTTGCTATGAAGTCGAAAACATTGATGCCGCAATTGCCACGCTCAAAGCGCAGGGTGCTACGGTGCTGGGCGACGGCACACCGAAGATCGGCGCTCATGGCAAGCCTGTTATTTTCCTTCACCCGAGAGACTTCTGCGGCACATTGGTAGAATTGGAGCAGGTATAAATCACACCAGTCAATCGCTCCAATCAACAACACTGGCGAATCGTTGTGTTAGTGATCATAAGAGTAATGATTATTTAAAGCCGGAATTTAAAATTTAAGCTTTCGCCGCTTTGTTTTACGTTAAAATCGCCATTCGCATTTGACTTCAGGCACTTCGCACAATGGCATTTCAGGTTGACGGTAAGTTACACAAAATTTTCGATACTGAACAAAAATCAGAGAAATTTCGCGCACGTGAATTCGTCATCGAAATCGTCGATGGCAATTACGCGCAAATGATTAAATTTCAACTTACGCAAGACAAGTGCGAAATGATTGATGATCACAAAGAAGGTGAAGAAATAACGGTTCACTTCAACCTGCGTGGCAGAGAGTGGAATGAAAGGTTTTTCACCAACCTGGATGCCTGGCGCATCGAGAGCGCTGGTGCATCTCAGTCGGCACCCTCAGCCGCAAAAGGAGCAGCAGCGGCAGGGGCAGCATCTGATGCAGACTATCCGGATTTAACAGCAACCCGTGAAGACTTCTCAGACGATATTCCGTTTTAACCGAAGCTGGCTACTAATTGAAAAAACAGTAACGCAAAAAAAAGACGTGTTGCTACAAGCAACACGTCGCCCAATACATCAAACCAGTACATCAAACCCAGTAAATCTAACGATTAGCTGCTACCCAATCTGCCGATTGCAGCATCAATCGCGTCGACGATCGTATCGAGGTTTTCTTTGGTGCAAATCAGCGCCGGACTCAGGCACAACGTGTTGTTGAAGGTTTCAAAGCTTCGGTTGGTACGACCAATAATCACGCCATTAGCCATGCAGTCAGCAGCAATAGCAGCGGGTATCGACTCATTAACCGGCACTTTTGTTTTGCGATCTTCAACCAGCTCTATGCCCACAAACAAACCGACACCACGCACATCACCAATGATCTCGTGTTTTTCTTTTAAACCGATCAGGCGCTGCATAAGATAGTCACCCATCTTTGCTGCGTTCTCGACAAGATTTTCATCTTCAATGATTCTAATATTTTCAAGCGCTGCAGCAGGACCAGACGCGCAACCACCGAAAGTACTAATGTCGCGAAAATAACTCATCGGATCATCAGCATTCGATTTGAAACGGTCGAACACTTCTTCGGTAGTTACCGTGCATGAGATCGCGGCGTAGCCACTGGCAAGACCTTTTGCCATAGTGACAAAATCAGGCTTGACCCCGTAGTGCTGATATCCAAACCACTTACCAGTTCTGCCCAAACCGCAAACGACTTCATCGATGTGCAGCAGAACATTGTACTTCTTACATATCTCCTGAATAGTTTCCCAATAACCCGCCGGTGGTGGAATAACACCACCGCCTGCAGTGACAGGCTCAAGCACTACAGCGCCCACTGTTTCAGCACCTTCTGCAAGAATTACCTTTTCAAGCTCTCTCGCTGCTCTTTCACCATAGTCGTCAACATCACCGTAGGCACTGCGATACTCAAGACAGTCAGGCATCATTACAAAACCCGGCGCAAACGGGCCATACTGATCTTTTCGCTGCGACTGACCACAGGAACTCAACGCACCAATAGTGGTACCGTGGTAGTCACGATCACGATAAATGATCTTGTGCTTTGCGCCATTGTTTTCGATAGCAGCTAACTGGCGCACCATCTTATATACTTTTTCGTTGGCTTCAGAACCCGAGTTCGAATAGTACACGCGGCTCATGCCCGGCATTTTTTCAATCAATTTCTTAGCGCACATTGCCGCAGGAACATTGCCGGCAGAGCCTGCGAAATAACACATCTGTACCAGCTGATCGCGAACTGCGTTTGCAATGCGCTCGCGACCGTAGCCAACATTTACAGTCCAAACGCCACCGGAAACAGCATCTATAAATTCTTTGCCATCTGCGTTTTTAACATGAATACCGGAACCACTGATCATCACAGGGGGTTTTGCAGTTTCATAAGGCTTGTGTTGCGTCAGGTGATGCCAGACGTGCGCCTGGTCATTGTCGACAACTTCTTCCAGATCGATTTGCGGAGTATCAAGACTCATGAGATTCCCTCGGTTACCACATATAGTGGATGGACTACAGATTATCTCAGCATGCCCAATTCAATACCCTCCTGATAGAGACACGCCACTAATTCAACGTGGTCCAGTGCCGTTTGTATGCCTGGCATTTGAGCCAGATCACAGAATTGATACCAGGCCACAAACAGACGCATTGCGCGCATAAACCCGTTGATTTAGAAAATCTTTTCCGGATTCATGATGTTTTGTGGATCAAGCGATTGTTTTATCATTCCCATAAAATCGACGGTATCACCGAGTTCCTGTCGCAGATACGACTTCTTGCCCTGTCCGATTCCGTGCTCGCCTGTGCAGGTGCCACCCATATCGATCGAACGCTGGCTTAAACGCTCAGCAAATTGCCTGGCATTCTCAATCTCGTCTGGTGACTGCATGTCTACCAACACCGCAGTATGGAAATTGCCATCACCAACATGCCCGACAATCGGCGCAAGCAAATTGCAGCTATCGATATCTTTAAGTGTTTCCTCAACGCAATCTGCCAGACGGGAGATTGGCACGCACGCGTCAGTGACTATGGCATCACAACCGGGCCGCAGGGCTCTGGCTGCCCAGTACGCATCGTGGCGTGCCTGCCATAAATGGGTGCGCTCTTCTGTGTTTGAAGTCCATTTGAAGTCAGACCCACCAAACTCCTGAATAATTTCATTGAACATTTCAGATTGTTCGTGTGTAGAAGACTCACTACCGTGAAACTCAACAAACAAAGTCGGTTTTTCTGCAAGACTCAACTTTGAGTAGGCATTACATGCACGAATTTGCACGGCATCAAGCATTTCGATTCTTGCAATAGGTAAACCGTACTGAATAGTTTGAATCGATGCGCGACAAACTGATTCAATGTCCGGGAAATTACAAACACCACCAACAATGGATTCAGGCAAACCATGCAGCTTCAACGTAAGCTCTGTAATAACACCCAAAGTACCTTCGGCACCGACAATTAATCGCGTTAGATCGTAACCCGCAGAAGTCTTTTTAGCGCGGCTGGCAGTGGTAATTTCCCGACCGTCTGCCATCACCGCTTTTAAGCTAAGTACGTTATCTTTCATGGTGCCGTAGCGCACTGCATTAGTACCCGATGCACGGGTCGAAGCCATCCCGCCGATACTTGCATCAGCACCCGGGTCTATAGGAAAAAATAACCCCGTATCACGCAAATATTCATTTAGCGCAACACGTTTCACTCCCGGCTGTACAGTAACCGTCAAGTCATCCTGATCAACTTTGATAATTTGATTAAGCTCCGACATATCTATCGATACACCACCCGCTGGTGCATTCAACTGTCCCTCGAGGGACGAGCCCGCTCCAAACGCAATGACAGGACAACGATGTTCTGCACATACCTGTACTACCCACTGAACATCCTCAGCAGACTGTGCATACACAACTGCATCAGGTGGCTGATTTGTCAGATAAGTAGTGGTGTGTCCATGCTGTTCACGAATCGAGTCTCCAGTGAGAAACTTGTCACCAAATCGCTGCTTCAGAATACCCATTGCAAGCGATACGTCACGCTGTTTTTGTTCTGTCATTTTCTTTATTTGCCAGGCTCAGGTTCCGCAACCATCAAATTAAATTTGAGCAGATGCAAACCCTTGTTTTATATGCCGAAGTCCCCTTCTTTAGTTAAGTTTACCGCGTTTTGGACGCCTACTTACCAATGCCTGTCATATTCCGCTCGGGGACACTATGAAATTTGCTGTAAAAGTACTCGCAAGCATCGCTGCAATCGCCACATTCAATCCACTGTGGGCGGCAACTTTCACCTATGAGGCAATCACAGATTTTACTGATATCGATGCCGGTGAAGTACCGTACTACCGTCATATTGGCGTAAATGCGCTTGCAATCAATGCTGCGATAGAAGACTTCCGCGACAAATTTGCCCGTGCAACACTCGAATTCGAAGAAGATGCAGGGCAGTACGACGTGACTATCACTTCACTGGGGGAAACAGATGGTGATGGTGAGTTTCGTTTTTTAGTTAATGGCGAGGTTGTAGGAACATCTGTCAATGAACCTACAGATGTGGATTTCAGCGAACAACTGCACACCTTCGAAAACATCAGCATTCCACAAGGCGCCCTAATTGGCGTTGAATCAATCGCAGTATCGAATGGCCTCATTCCAGAAGGCGATGCCTACGCTTACGCACGTGGCCGCTGGACGACACTTACAATCTCTGATGTTGAAGAGATCATCGCTGTGCCGGATCCGGTGGAGAACGTCGACCTGGGTCTGGACTTACTGGTAAATAATGAAACACCAACCGCTGGCGAAGAGATAAGCGTCGGGATTACCGTTGAAAATTTCTCAGACGACACCGCGACAACTCCAGTTGTGACAGTGACGTTCGCAGAAGGTCTGGGCAATCTGGCAAGCGACACATGTGTTGAATCAGACAATGGCTCCATGATTTGCGCTCTTGTCGAACTCAGCGGCTTTGAAGCAACCAGCTTCACAATTACTGCTGATGCACTGACATCCGGAAATGCTGCAATCACAGCAATTGTCAGCACTGATCAAACAGATACTGAAGCAGCTAACAACAGCGACAGTGCTAACGTAGAAATACAGAGTGTCGTGATTCCGGTAGTTGAGATTCCGGAAGTTGTAAGCCCGGTAGATAATACTGTCGATCTTGCACTCTCGTTATCTGCCGACAAAGAACGAATAGAAGTGGGTGATAACGTCGCCTACACTGTTACGATCACCAATGTGCATGAAAGTAATACGGCAACTTCGCCAACTGCCAGCATTGCGTTGCCAGCTTCGCTGCAGTTTGAAGCAAGCAGCACATGTACAGCAAACGAATTGTCGATTATCTGCGAGACCGAGGAACTGCCACCAGGTGCCAGCACTGAAGTGGCTTTTTCTGCAAAAGCTGTTAGTGAAAACAGTGATTCAACGATTCTGGCGACCGCCAGCTCGGCGCAGACCGAAAGCTTCGTTGCAAACAATGAAACGCTGATCATTACAGAGATCAGTCGGATTACCCCACAGAATGTGGCAACACTGACTGATCAACAGGCAATCAATACTTCAACTGACGTTACCGGCACTGCAAGTACCAAAGGTGGTGGAGGTGCATTGCAACTTCCAGTCTGGTTGTTGTTAATGGTCACAGCAATTCTCTACAGCAGACGTCGCTAATCCATCTGCTTTTAAACAAGATCCATCTGCTTTTTAAACAAGATAAGTAGCCATTAAATAAGTAATCGCAGATGCACTGACAACACCTGCGATTGTTACTGGCGCTACGCGGCTCAGAAGAGTTGCTTCAGCCCCTGCTTCACCAATGACAGATGCGGCAAAGATTAGTCTTCCGGGTGACGCCAGCGTTACATTACTACCGGAAGCATTTTGACTAGCAGCTACCACATCAGCTGGCAAGTTAAGCTCAGTGGCGGCAGTGGTTTGTAGCGTCATAAAGAGCGCATTGGACGCTGCATTGCTGGCAGTAAGAAAACCACCCAACGCACCTATTACCGGTACCA
>CAYPDN010000252.1:0-5901 GCA_964409445.1 uncultured Granulosicoccaceae bacterium | reverse complement strand
TGGTCAAAATCCCACTGATACAAAGCCTGCATGGCTTTTTGTCGGGCACCACGCCTGCGCTTTGCATTGCTGCCGCGTTTGCGCGGGCTATCATCGGACATTATTCAGACCTGAACTGTTCGAACTGCAGAAACTGATCAACGCTCGGGTGAATTGATTGCCGGGTAAAGTACACAGTCTGTTATCGCCTTCAGCATTGATCCACGCTAGTATAAACAGCCTGCACCATTTTCACAGAGATAAACTTTGCACAATCGATTTCCCGCCCGTTTTTGCCACCGTGTAACCTTCACTTTACTGTTTGGCCTGTTGATACAAATATCACCCGCGACAATAGCCCAGGATGCGAGGAATGAAGCGGGGAATGACGCGGCGACTCCGGAGATCACTGATCCCGCTACCGCCAGTGCCGTGAAGCAAGCGAAGAAAAACGGCAATCCGGTGATAGCACTGTATACCAATCTCGGTACATTGCACCTGGAGCTGTACCCGGAAAAATCACCAAAAAGTGTCGCTAACTTTGTTAAATATGTACAGGACAGTTTTTACGACGGCACCATATTTCACCGGGTCATTGAAGGATTCATGATTCAGGGTGGTGGCCTCGATCTCAGGCTTGAGAAAAAGAAAACCCGGGATCCGGTAGTCAACGAAGCCGACAACGGGCTGCTCAACGAGAAGTTCACAATCTCGATGGCACGCACCGGTGATCCGCACTCAGCAACCGCGCAATTCTTTATCAATACAGCCGACAATGATTTCCTGAATCACAAAGCGAAAGAACCCTCCGGCTGGGGTTACGCGGTAATTGGTAAAATGATAGGCGGGATGCAAATTGCCGAATGGATGAGCAAAGCACCTACCGGCCCTGCCGGCCCGTTTTCATCTGATGTACCGATCACCCCGATGGTCATAGAAAAAGCCACAGTACTGCAATAACTTACTTAGCTTTACGCATCCCGAACACCAACCGAATTCAAACTAAAGAACACAGAAATTCCTATGATTAAAATCACAACCAATAAAGGACCGATCGAGCTAGAGCTGAATACAGAGCTTGCGCCAAAGTCATGTGCTAATTTTTTAAGCTATGTCGAAAGTGGTCACTACAGCAACACACTGTTCCATCGCTGCATACCAGGTTTTATGGTTCAGGGCGGCGGCATGGATGAGAACATGCAGCAAAAACCAACTACCGCACAGATAGAAAATGAAGCTGATAACGGTCTAAAAAACGATACCGGTACAGTTGCAATGGCGCGCACAGGTGATCCACACTCAGCCACCTCACAGTTCTTCATTAACGTCAATGACAACACATTTCTAAACCATACCGGTAAAACGCCGGATGCATGGGGTTACTGTGTTTTTGCAAAAGTAACATCAGGCATGGAACTGGTCATGGAAATCAGCATGACTCCTACTGGCAACAAGGGCGGACACGGAGATGTTCCACTCGAGGCAGTAATCATAGAAAAGATTGAACAGATCGACTAACCCCGGATAGGAATTAAGTGCACTAAGAAAGTATGCAAAAAATATTTAGCGATAATATCCAATGAGTACAACACTTTTTATATCCGATTTGCATCTGCAGTCCAGCGAACCGAAGCTCACTGAGCTCGCGTTTGAATTGTTTAATACCATCGAATGTGAGCGCCTCTATATACTTGGTGATTTATTCGAATACTGGATCGGTGACGACAGTGTCGATAAAACCGCAAAAGAGGTAAGCCAAAAGTTAAAAACACTGCAAAAGCGCGGCACCGACATAAAGGTTATGCACGGCAACCGTGACTTCCTGCTTGGTGAAGAATTTGTTTCAAGTTTCGGAACACTAATCACTGAAGACATCATCGAAGTGGAAGTCGCAGGAAGCACCACATTGTTACTGCACGGCGATACACTCTGCACGGATGACACTCAGTATCAGTTCTACCGCCGCATGGTCAGAAACCGGGATTGGCAAAAAGACTTTCTCGGCAAATCTATCTCAGAGCGTGAAGCAACAGCGCGTATGGTCCGCAACACAAGCAAAGTAAGCGGCAGCCGCGCGCACAAAAGCGATATTGCTGATATCAACAAAAACACACTGCAGGAATCAGTTGACGAATATCAGGTAAAGCGAGTCATCCATGGCCATACCCATCGCCCCGCCCTGCACACTTCAACTGCGGATCACAACTTCGAGAGACTGGTACTGGGCGACTGGCACTCAGACCATGCAATCATTGCAGTAAGCGACAATGACAACTGCGAATTGGTTAAGTGGGACGGCAGCAGCCTGGGCTCTATAAAAATGGGCTCAATAAAAGATACCGATTAGGCTGCCTGATTATTAAGCCGCAAGATTAGTATCTTGCGCCTCTTTGCCAATCTGTTCCGAGTCAGGCAACGAGACGTCAACCAAGCGCTGCTTCTTCTCGAAATAGCTGTTCAATCTTATCAAGCTCTTGAAGCTCAGCTTCACTAAACCCCGCCTTGCGTCGAGCTGGTTTGTTAAACGGTCCGCGCAACGCTGCTTTACCATGTTTATGCAGCAAATCCCTAAACGTATCGTCCGCAGATAATCCACGTTGCTCACACAAAGCACCAAACCAGCGATTTCCGATTTTAACGTGCTCGACCTCCTCGGTTAGAATTCGTTCGAAAATGGCGACAGTCGCCGCATCGTTCACTGCATTTAGCTTCTCCAGCATAGGTGGAGTGACGTCCAGGCCGCGTGCCTCAAGTACTCGCGGTACCAGCGCCATGCGGACCATCACATCGTAGTCGGTCTCAACTGCCATAGCCCACATACCACCATGCGCCGGCAACGCACCATAGTATGAAGATAATTCCTCCAGGCGCAGCGCAAGCAACTGAAAGTGCGTCGACTCCTCACTGGCTACTCTCATCCAGTCACGATAGTACGCCTGAGGCATATCGCGAAAGCGATAGACCGCATCAAGCGCAAGATTTATTGCATTGAATTCTATATGTGCAATTGCGTGTACCAATGCAACTCTGCCCTGCACTGAACCCAGTCTTCGACGTTTTACTTCTGTTGGATGCACATGTAGCGGAAGTACCGGACGACCAGGTTGCGGTATTTTTTCTATCGACAGGTCAGATACTGTCCTGAAATCAGTTTTGCTCAGCATAGTCTCCAATGACCTGACTTTTTGAATCTTCTCCGCCGCACTACAACAGCGCAATGCCTGCAGGCTAAGTGCAAAAATATCAGTCATTAGTACTAACCCTCAATTTACTGAAGCTCTTAAATAATGCACGTGACAGTAATTCCTTACCATCAAGGTGATAGTGCAACAGCGCTCTGGTTAATCTTTTAGCTTCTGTCTGTGTCGCGGTCTCAGAGAAATCCAATGCCGCTATGTTCATTAAACTGGCACCGGAAATCTCTATACCATTGCCATTTGCAACATTAGCCGGTACAGGACCTTCAGGTACGCGGTAGTAGTAAATACTGTCAATATCAGTGGCGCGACCAGTGACAATATCGTGATCAAGCGTTGGTGCCAATCCAAGTTGTTCCAGCAGTGCCACTTCAAAGTAGCGCAAATCTGCCTGACGCGTTGCAGCTTCACAACATCCCTGAATGGTTGGCCAGTAGTGGGTAAACAGCTCCGGTGCCGGTTCGAATTTTGGCACCAGGTGGTAGACCAGCTCATTAACATAATAACCGCAGGCCAGTGCCTCACCCTGCAGGTGCAAGGCCTTACCCGCCTCCTCAGCTGCGGTTAACACCGGTAACTCTCCGCGCCCGGTCCACGACACATGCAGACTTCTAAAAGGCTGTAACAGTAGCGCCTTCTGCGACTTGCCGCGTTTAACACCTCTGGCCAAAACGGACACCCGCCCCTGTTCGGCAGTAAGCAGTTCAACGATCATGCTGGTATCGCTGTAAGCACGGCGATGAATTACATAAGCCGGCTCTAACGGTTTACGACCGGCGTTCACTCTTTACTCGCGATACAGATCACTAGTGGACTGTGCCGAAAGTTCACTGGTCTCCATACCCCAGATTGCGAATCATTGCCGCATCATCAGACCAGCCATCTTTTATTTTTACCCAAAGCTCCAGGTGCACTTTTGTATCAAATAATTTCTGCATTTGACGACGTGCGCGGCTGCCGATCTCTTTCAGATTGGCACCACCTTTACCAATTACAATCGATTTTTGACTAGCTTTCTCTACCCAGATCACAGCAGATATTTTGGCTATCTTTTCAGTTTGCTCGAACTTTTCTATCTCTACACTCACCGAGTACGGCAGCTCCTGTGCGAGAAAGCGCGTCAGTTGTTCTCTGACCAGTTCAGAGGCTAAAAACTTAGACGACCTGTCAGTTAATGCCTCTTCATCAAACTGGAAGTCTGCATAGGGCAAACGCGATTCCAATTCATCACGAAGCACATCAAGGTTATCACCGCGTGTAGCCGACACCGGTATCACAGCATCGGCCTGTGCTGCAGCTTCAAGCTCAGACAACCACGGCAAAAGCCTTTCTTTCGGATTAACCCGATCAGTTTTATTCACCGCCAGAATCCAGGGCACATCCTGCTTTTGCAGTGTCTCTAATGCCATCTCATCATGTTCGTTCCACACCAGCGCCTGCACAACCAGCACCAGCACATCTGCACCGGTCGCCGCTGTTGATGCGGTCTTATTTAGCACTCTGTTTAATGTGCGTTTACCACCGCGGTGGATGCCCGGAGTATCAACAAAAATAAACTGCGCAGTCGGTGTTGTATTGATACCGAGCAGAGCATGGCGTGTGGTTTGTGGTTTATGAGCGGTAATGCTCAGCTTCTGCCCGATAAGCCGGTTTAACAGGGTCGATTTACCGACGTTGGGCCGGCCAGTAATCGCAATGTAGCCACACTTGGTTTTCAATCGAGTAGTCGGGTAAGAGCTTCGGACTAGTGTACTGTATCGAACAGTGTGGTCCTATGAGAGTTTGCCATTTGTTTTGCAGCAAGGCACCTGCTCGCGGGACAGCACACTAAACCTGGCGCTAATTAGCAGGTGATTTCTCGATCTGGTCAAGAAGACTGGCGGCTGCGATTTGCTCGGCTTTGCGGCGGCTACTACCCTCCGCTTTAACTTTCAGACCAAGTACCGCAATCTCGCAACCGATAACAAAGGTTTTTGCATGAGCCTCACCGTAGGAATCTAACAGGTGGTACTCAGGCAATCCAAGGCCGCGCCCCTGCAGCAGCTCCTGAAGATTGGTTTTGGAATCTTTTACAGGCTCACTACTGGGCAGGTTATTGAAACGATCTTCGTAGAGGTGGTTAATGGTTATTTCAGCAGCACTAAAGCCACCGTCCAGATAAACTGCGCCGATAACAGCCTCCAGTGCATCAGCAAGAATGGATGCGCGTTTAAAACCGCCACTCTTTAATTCACCTGAGCCAAGTTTCAGCAGCGAGCCCAGATCGAGATCGCGCGCAATCTCTGCCAGTGTCTCACCTCGAACGAGGTTAGCACGCAATCGCGTTAGCTGGCCTTCGTGGTAATCCGGGCGGAGGTGGAAGATTCTGGAGGCGACGACAAAGTTTAATATACTGTCGCCGAGAAATTCGAGACGTTCGTTGTTGTGAGCCCCGGCACTGCGGTGTGTCAGGGCAGCGCGAAGCAGCTCAGGATCGCTGAACTGGTAATTTAGCCTGGCGTGTAGCTGCTTCCCGGGATCCAAATCAATATGTGTTTGACCGATCCCAATTAGCGATACTAGTTGGTGATCTGATCATCAAAGGCTGCGACGAGTTGCAGATTGTACATCAGTTTACGTCGCTCTTCGTATTTGACGTCAACTACCCATTTGCCTTTGTTATCACGTTGCAGTGTCAGGATATCTTTGTGATTTTTGTTGATGTCATTAAATTTGAAAAGCTCTT
>CAYPDN010000251.1:0-5916 GCA_964409445.1 uncultured Granulosicoccaceae bacterium | reverse complement strand
CCGTTCGATGTTGAAGATGTATTTTTCAGTCACCGCGGGGAGATGTGTACCTTTGATACCATGCTTGAAGAGTTTGGCCTGCAAAGCGAAGCACTGCAACGGCTGGCTACCGTGGTTAGAGGTGCAGATACTGATCGTCTTGATCTGGCACCGCAATGTGCAGGTTTGATGGCAGCGTCACTTGGTTTGTCACGCATGTATGACAATGACATCAAACAGCTTGAGGCAGGTATGCTGATATATGATGCGATGTATCGTTGGGCTCGCGATGCTTTTGATGAGAAGCATGAATGGCAGGTAGCCGCTACTCCTAAACCGAACAAACGGTAGGGGTGCATTCAGTGAGTGATGTTAGTGCTGAAAATGTATCTCTTAAAGAAGCTTGCCAAACCTGGCTAAAGATTGGTCTGCTTTCTTTTGGCGGTCCGGCTGCGCAAATTGCGCTGATGCATAAACTGATTGTTGAAGAAAAACGCTGGTTATCTGAAAAGCAATACCTGAGCGGATTGAGTTTTTGCATGCTGTTGCCCGGGCCAGAGGCCATGCAGCTGGCAAGCTATGCCGGTTGGCGGCTGCACGGAATAGCAGGCGGGCTGGCAGCGGGGTTGCTGTTTGTAGTTCCGGGGGCGTTTGTGGTTATGGCACTAGCCTGCATGTATGCGTTTTATGGTGATATTGGCTGGCTTGCAGGCGTCTTTCTGGGTGTTAAGGCGGCGGTAATAGTTATTGTTATTGAAGCGTTGTTGCGAGTTGCAAAAAAGTCTCTGGTGTCGTTTGATCACTGGGTGATCGCAGGGTTGTCATTTGTTGCGATCTTTATTCTCGCGGTACCTTATCCGCTGATTGTTATTGCTGCGGGCTGTTACGGATTTTATCTATCCCGATTATCAACACCGGTGTCAAGTTCTGACAATCTGACTTTACTGCCACGGCATCAACTTAAAAATACAATGTTCACTGTGTTGCTGTGGTTGCTGATTTGGTCTTTGCCATTTTTCATGTTGTGGGTTACAGGTGGCCACGATTTTCTGCTTAAGCTGGGTAGCTTCTTTTCAAAGTTAGCAGTAGTTACCTTCGGCGGTGCATATGCTGTGCTCGCGTATCTCGGTCAGGATGTTGTTACCAGTTATAACTGGTTGACTGCAGGTGAAATGATGGACGGACTGGGGCTTGCAGAAACAACACCCGGTCCGTTAATTCTGGTAAACGAGTTTGTCGGTTTTCTCGCGGGCTTTAAAGAGGGTGGAATAGTCCTCGCCGTTGTGGCGGCACTGCTGACCCTGTGGGTAACTTTTGTGCCATGCTTTTTGTGGATTTTCGCGGGCGCACCGTATATTGAGTGGATCAGCGAGCAGCCGCGTCTTAAGTCTGCGTTGTCTGCAATAACCGCTGCTGTTGTTGGTGTGATTCTTAATCTCTCTGTTTGGTTCGCTCTGCATGTCTGGTTTCGTCAGGTAGAATTGTCGACGCACGGGATTCTAAAACTCTGGGTGCCTGCAATTAGCTCTCTGGACTGGCGTGTTGTGGTGCTAACTCTAATGTGTGGTATTGGATTGCTGGTGTTGCACTGGTCTGTCTTGCGAGTATTGTTTTTGGCGAGTGTTCTTGGCTTTGGGGTTTCCTTTTTTTGAGCGGTGTTTATTCTTTGCAATTAGTGAGTGCTGTGAGTAGATGCAAATGTTAGGTTTATTGTTTAAAGAGCTGGCAGCTGTTTTTGACGGTGAGCTGCCCATTGAAAAGCATGCCTCCGAAGCATTGCTTGCTGCGGCTGATCATGCAACAACAGTTGAAGTTGCTAAAATCGGCGCTTATAAATCTGTCGGTCTGGCAAAACCTTATCTGGATGTGATGGCAGCACCCAATGCTCATCCCGTTTGCGGGTTAATTGAGCAAATACCGTTTCGGTGGATACCGCCACAAACCTCAAGTGATCCTTTATATGTGAAGCATAGTTTTGCTAAAGCCCATGTTGAATTATTAGGTCCGGGTGGGCTGGTGCAATCTGACGCAGTTCGATTGGGCTTGTACGGCATGTTGCCAGACTCCGAGTATGGCATTCGCACGCACCCGGCTGAGGAAATCTATCTGATGCTGGCAGGGCAGGTAGACTGGAAGCGTGCCGATGATCCATACATCGTGCATGGCCCCGGTGAGCGTTCTTATCATCCGTCGATGATGGAGCATGCCAACCGCACTGCCGATAGCGCGTTTATGTCAGTGTATGTCTGGCATGGTGAACTCTCGACAGATAACTACGCCTATGCGGGAGTGCCTGAATCCCGCTAGGTGACCTGTTGTCGCGTGATGATAAAGTTAGTGACTATTTTCCGCCAGGATTGCACCAATCCGGTTTCGGTAACAATCGGCAAGGGTCAAAATCCCCGTTCGCTAATACGCGGAAAACCGGCCAACACCAGGCCATTGATGAACTGAACAAACTATTTAGAGCGAGGTTATTACATGTTGTTTGCAGTACGATTTGAAGATCACCAGGATCGGAAGGAAACTCGTGCTAAGTATTTGCAGGATCACATTAGTTGGCTGGATGCGAACAGTGAACGAGTGCTGGTTGGTGGTTCCCTTAGAGTCTCTCCCGAAGAAAACCCGATAGGTGGTCTTTGGATTGTCGATGCAGAATCTAAAAACGCAGTCGAGACAATTATCGCGACAGATCCTTTTTGGGTTCAGGAATTAAGAAGTAGTGTTGAAATCTTGCATTGGTCGAAAGCCTTTGAAGATCGGCAGGTATCGATCTAAGTCAGGAGCAAGCAACAGTCATGAAGAAAAGTAGCCCGATTGGGTCGTAATTTACCAGCCTTATATAATCAATAATATTGGTGCCAGTAATTATTGCTCAAATTTCAGTTCCTGAAACTCCAGTGGTTGAAATTCCAGTACCGGACCTTCCTGGTTGTTTTCGATGTCCTGTGGTTTTAGTTCCGGGGTGACATCAGGAGACTGCTCCAATGCAGGTTCCTCATCAGGCAAAGTCTCTTCCTTCGCTACATCTTTAGACGCTGACTCCTGAACTACTATTTCCTCAACGCCCACGGTCTCGACCCAAAATGCAACGTCCCGTGTATTTGTGTCTGTTCGAAGAATTGACTCCGTGTTATTTCGCTGTTGAGACGCTGACTCCTGAACTACTATTTCCTCAACGCCCACGGTCTCGACCCAAAATGCAACGTCCCGTGTATTTGTGTCTGTTCGAAGAATTGACTCCGTGTTATTTCGCTGTTGAGCATCCTCGATTTGTGGATTCTCGACAACGGTTTCTATGCTTACCAATTTCGTTTGCTCTAGCTGTACTTGTGCAGGTTCCGGGTCGGGTAATTTTTCGATCTCTCCGGAATTTATTTCCGCAACAGCTGACTGCAAGTCGTCTAATCTGCGAATCCAGGTGCCATGCTGTTGTTGTACGTCTTGTGGTACTTCACTGACGGCATTTCTTGCCGCTGTTGCGTTCTTATAAGGTCCGATGCCAAAGCCGTAAACCGTCTGTCCTTTATTGTTGCTTTTGAAAGGATACACAACAATACCTTGTGACGGGTCAACTGCCATCACCTGAGCTACAGCATAAGCGCTCTCGTTCATCTGCTTGTAGTCAGTCCCTGATCTTAATTGAATAAGGTAGTGCCGAGGGTTTTTACTCAACAACCAGTCGGCCGCTTTCACCTGCAAAGCATCCGGATCGATATCCGCTGTATCATTTTCACGGTCGTCGGCGACCACGACGGGTGCAGAGTCAGCTATCCGGGTCTGCAGTTCCCCGACAAGATTCGTATCATCAAGATATATCTCATCGATAGCTTGTACCGTTTGAGTGCTTTTATCGGTCACTTGCTTTGACTGTGCTGCAACAACGGGCAGTTCTGCAAACGCAGCAGGCGTTGGCTCTGTCGGTCTTGTGGCTTCAGCCTCAGCAGATGATTCACTAAAAATAGTCAATCCCATAAAACCTACAACGGAGAAAAAAAGCGTAAGTGTCGCGAGCAATTTGGTCAGCGGTATAATTTTTTCACTTGTGGTCGTGGGCGATCGCTCGGTGTTTTCAACAGTTTTAAACAAAGTATTTCTCACAAATATACTTGGCGATATTGTCGCAAAGTTATCAGCGACCAGGCTAATAGCTTTTGTGAATTACTGTGCCTGTTATTGAATGCCGGGGCTGGATACGCCCAAATAAAGTAGAGCAGCGTCTTCATAGTACGCAAATCCGCATATCGGAGAATGATAATTGATCAATAGACTACCGGGATGACCGGCAGGTTTGGGTCACCTCCGTTCAATTTTCAGGGACCATAGTTGTTGACTTTATTGTTCCAAAATGAGTTTGATTCCGCGCCGGATCTGCTGATAGTTACTGTCATTGCCGATAAAGTTGCCGATAAAGTTGTCTGTCCGGTAACGTCGAACCTGGCTTGGTGGCGAGGTAGTTACCAGCTCTTTTCGTATGCCACACCTAGCGCGGTACGAGATTGAAGATGGTCTGTCATTAGATTGGCAATATTGATAAAAGCCATATCTTTTGGCTGCTATACTTGCGCGCTTGTCTGGCACGTCAGGTGGCTTTTTTACCACCTGTTTTACCGATATCCATCTCTGGTCAGCGAGCCTGCTGACAACCTCAATTTACAGAAATATTCCATTTTGAAAATCACTATTGAATCTCTGCTGTCGCGGCAGATGATTGCTTCCCCATTTCTTGCTGTAAACAGCGTAATTCAACCTATTTTTGACGGAGAAAATCTGTGAGAGCTGATTTTCTGATGGAACTGCAGCAGGAATGGTTCGGCAACATACGCGCTGACGTACTGGCCGGTCTTGTTGTGGCATTGGCACTAATACCTGAGGCGATAGCTTTCTCGATTATCGCGGGCGTTGATCCGAAGGTGGGGTTATACGCATCATTTTCAATCGCCGTGATTATGGCGATCACGGGTGGCAGGCCAGGTATGATTTCCGCCGCTACCGCCGCAACTGCTGTTTTAATGGTGACACTGGTTAAAGAGTACGGTTTGCAATATCTGTTGGCGGCAACCGTGCTGGCTGGTGTGCTGCAGATTATTGCCGGGCTGCTGAAACTTAGCTTTGTCATGCGCTTTGTCTCGCGTTCTGTGATGACAGGTTTCGTCAATGCGTTGGCGATTCTGATTTTTATGGCACAGCTGCCCGAGCTGATCGGCGTACCACCGCTCACTTACGTAATGATTGCCGGTGGCCTGGCTATTATTTATTTGTTGCCGCGGGTCACCAATGCGGTGCCGTCGCCGCTGGTGTGCATCATCGTGCTGACAATAATTACCATCGTACTGGGGCTCGACCTGCGAACGGTGGGTGATATGGGTGAGTTACCTTCAACACTGCCGGTATTTCTGATACCGGATATACCACTTAACCTTGAAACACTACAAATAATCCTGCCGTACTCAGCGGGAGTTGCAGCAGTGGGATTGCTGGAATCACTGATGACAGCAACTATTGTTGACGAACTGACTGACACCCGCAGCGACAAAAATCGCGAAAGTATCGGTCAGGGCATTGCCAATATGTGCACTGGCTTCATCGGCGGCATGGCAGGTTGCGCAATGATTGGCCAGTCAATAATAAACGTTAAGTCTGGTGGCCGCGGCCGATTGTCGACTTTCTGTGCTGGTGTCTTCCTGCTGGTGATGATTGTGTTTTTGGGCGACTGGGTGAAGCAAATTCCAATGGCGGCATTAGTGGCGATTATGATCATGGTATCGATCGGTACTTTCAGCTGGTCATCCATTAAAAACCTCAAAGAGCACCCGCGCAGCTCATCAATTGTGATGCTTGCGACGGTAATCGTGGTTGTTGCTACCCACAACCTCGCAATCGGGGTGTTGGTTGGTGTACTGTTCTCAGGGATTTTCTTTGCCTGGAAGATCTCAA
>CAYPDN010000250.1:3586-6009 GCA_964409445.1 uncultured Granulosicoccaceae bacterium | reverse complement strand
GCCAGTGGTGCAGTCTGGTTAAACGCTGACATGCTAAGTGTCTACGATTTCTGGCAGTACTGGCGCAATACTGAAGACGCGGATGTAGAGAGATTTCTTAAGTTATACACCACGATGCCAATGGATGAAATTGCCAGGCTCGGCGCGCTTCAGGGTGCTGAATTGAATGAGGCCAAGGCCATTTTGGCAACTGAAGTCACCGCTTTGTTGCATGGTCGCGCAGAAGCCGATAAAGCGGCAGAGACTGCTCGCGTCACGTTTTCTGAAGGGCAGACAGCTTCTGATCTGCCAACGATTACTGTACCCGGTGCTGAGATTGACTCTGGTGTGGGGTTGCTGGGTTTGCTGGTTCAGGCTGAGCTTGTGAAAAGTAACAGTGATGCGCGGCGAGGGATCAAAGGTGGCGCGGTGAAGGTTAATGATGAACCTGTTAGTGATGAGAAAATGTCAATCGATACCGGTCATCTCATCAACGATGGTGCCGTTAAGTTGTCATTCGGCAAGAAGCGGCACGTATTGGTTCGCAAGGATTAACGGTTATTTGCAGCGAAACTGCATACACTGAGTTACATTCCGATTTGCGAGGTTATCTGTGTTGCGGCACGGGACCCATGCACGATTTTATTCGGAGAAAGTATTAATGAAGTTATTTAACCGACACTTTTTAGTAGCAGCAGCTGTTTGCGTGACACTTGCTGCCTGTGGAAGCAGCGATGACGACTCCACTGATTCGGGGTCTGTTAGCTCTGGCGGTAACGGTACGGGTGAAAATTCGGGTACCGGCACAGGTACCGAAACAAGCGCAGGTGACACAAGTGCGCCCGCACCGGGTGTGACACCCGGGCCTCAGGTGAGCGCCTTTGATGGCACCTGGGAGAGTAATTGTGCTCAGCAGCTTCCGATTCCCGGAAGCGAATTCCAGCAGGCAACCCTGGTTGCTGATGGTGATGCTTATACCACGACGATCAGGTCGTTTCAGGATAGCGATTGCAGTGTGCCTTCACAGCCAGCTGTCGCGGTTTCAGATTTCTCAATTCAGTTGCCGGGTGGATCAGTGCCAACGCCGTTTGGTGACGCAACCTTTATAGATTTAATGCTGGAAGGGCTTGTTGTTGACGGAATCGATGCGTTTGCAGTTGGTCAGCAAACCGGTATCACTCCTGGTGTTCAATTCGATATTTTTGTGATCGGGTCTGACGGGTTGCTCTATTTCGGTGTGCCGGCTTCAAGTGCTGCCGCACGTCCAACTGAAGTAAACACGGATGTTTTTTTCACACTTCAGTAAAGCAGGATGAGCCAATTATGATGCCATTGCTTTGGTGTCACTGCAGCGCTTTAAAAAGATGGTCCATCTGTTCATCGGTGCCGATTGTGATACGCAGCCAGTCGCGCAAGACTGGCTTGTCCCAATAGCGAACAAGAATATTGTTTTTATTGAGAGTCTCAAATATCTCGCCTGCACTGTGATTGTTTTTTCCGGGACTTGCAAATATAAAATTGGCATCACTTGGCAGGACGCGGTACCCGAGATTGTTCAGGGTGCTAACCGTACGTTCTCGAGTTGCACATATTTTATCTATCGTTTTGCGGTAGTAAGGCTCATCTTTTATTGATGCGATTCCCGCTGCCTGAGCGATCGCATCGACCGGGTATGAGTTGAACGAGTCTTTGGCGCGTACCAGTCCGTCAATCAACTGCGAGTTTGCAAATGCAGCACCCAAACGCAACCCTGCCAGAGATCGGCCTTTAGAGTAGGTTCGCGATACAACAAGATTCGGGTAATTGTCGATCAGGCCTATTGCTGATTCTGCCCCAAAGTCTGCATATGCTTCATCGATAAGAACAACTACATTGGGGTTTTTCTGTAGCAGGTCCTCTATTTGTGAGCATCTGACGGCAACACCCGTCGGTGCGTTTGGGTTTGGAAAAATTATGCCGCCGCAATTACTGCCGTATTGGTCATCTCTGGCACCGAATTGATCAAGTGCAAGAGTAAAATCGGTGTTTAACGGAATTTTATCTGGCGTAATGTCCAGAAGATCGCAGTAGACCGGGTAGAAGCTGTAGCTTATCTCCGGAAACTGCAGAGGCGCTTTGCCTTGAAAAAAAGCCATGAACGACAGCGCGAGAATTTCATCGGAACCGTTGCCGACGAATACCTGTCCAGCAGTTAGATTGTGGTAGTCAGCCAGTGTATTTCGCAATTCTGTCGACTGTGGGTCCGGGTAGCGACGCAACGCGTCCGGCTGCACATTAGAGATCGACTCCATCACCTTGTCTGACGGTGGATAGGGATTCTCGTTAGTGTTGAGTTTAACAACGTCATCACCGCTACGTTGTTCACCGGGAATATAGGGCGTTAGACGTTTGACCAGATCGGTCCAGTATCGGGACATCGGATTGCGTAGTTATGAAAGACAGAT
>CAYPDN010000250.1:0-3486 GCA_964409445.1 uncultured Granulosicoccaceae bacterium | reverse complement strand
TACCGGCTCTGTAGTCACAGGCAAAGATGACTCGTCTTTACTGCATGCTATATCGCAGACGGGAACCTGCAGAAATGCAGCCAGCGCATTGGCATCTTGTCTGATTGCTTTGCCGTTACAGTGGCTAACTATATTGACTCTTTCATCGTTACAAAATACGACGTTAATCTCATGCTCTTTGGTGCTGACCTGGCTTTTGTAGTTTATGCCTTCAGGATGGGCATAGCTTAATATTTGCAGCGAGCATATCTGTGCAAGGGGCATTTGCGCAGACTCGCCAACTTTCCAGCCAAATATCAGTTGCTTTTCGATCCAGAAAACACCTTTGTTTTTATCAAACTCAAGTGTTCTGACAGGCTTGGAAAGCAATGTCGCTACATAAATTAGCGCGCCGCAGCCAAAGAAGTAAATAAAGGCTTTTAATGTTGGGTCAAGCGTTGCAATGACGTGACTGTATGGAAGCTGCGGCAGACTGCCGGATAGCAGAATAGACACCAGACAAACGAGTAGCATAGTGGCAATAAGCAGCGAGATGTATTGAAGTGTCAGAATCGGTGCAAACCGTATGCACGTTGAGTTCGATTTTGGATCTATTTTGCAATTCCGCGATTCCCCGTTTACATGTGCGCGCATTGCAGTTGTGGCAATCGAGTCGTCGAAGTGCGTGGTTCCCCGATTGGTAGCTGCTTGTGATGTGGCTCGATTTTCCATGTGCAAAGATAACGGTAGAATTTGGCGAAACTTGAGCTGAGTATCAGTACATTGGTTCGAATTGTTGTTTTGCGTCACATCCGGGCCTGATTGACAACAGATCTACTTTCCGTCAAAACCGGTGGTCTGTTTGTTATATTTACCTTGAATCAAATTAATGGTCGGCTACAGCAGCTATAAAACAGCAGCTATAAATGAGAGGCAGGAAATTATGTGTAGAAATATTAAGACCTTGTTTAACTTCGAGCCTCCGGCAACCGGGAAAGAAATTCAGGCAGCGGCATCGCAGTTCGTCAGAAAGGTGGGTGGCTACTCAAAGCCGTCACAAATAAATCTTGAGGCTCACGAGCAAGCGGTCAATGAAGTAGTGATGGCTACCACGAAGTTGCTCGCCTCTCTGAGCACTAATGCGGCTCCAAAAGATCGTGCTATTGAGGCTCAGAAGGCCCGTGCTCGTTCAGAAAAAAGATTCAATTAGTCTACTTAACGAATCTACTAAAAAATACTAACAATACGCACAAACCAGCGGACACTCCAGTGGCTCTAATATTCCATATAGCACAGGCAAAAGATGTAGATCAGGCAGCTCAAGCAGGCGCCTATAGTTGCGATTCAATCGCATCAGAGGGCTTTATTCACTGTTGCAAACCTGAACAGCTAAAGGGAGTTATTGAGCGCTACTACAGCGGAGCTACGGGCTTGCTTTTGTTGCACATTGATTCAGATCTGCTGCGGTCTGAGCTGGTGTTTGAAAACACAGTAGGCGGGGAGGAATTGTTCCCGCACGTCTATGGTGAAATTAATATGGATGCCGTAGTGCAAATAGCATCAGTCTGACTAATCCTGACCAGGTGTAATTAAAGCGTGGCCTCACTTCTGGCGACAAGTCGCTCAAGTGACTCGCGTTGTGTGTTTGTGGGGTTAAGGCTTAAGCCGCGTCTTGCAATTTGCAGTGCTTCCTGTGGTTGATTTAACTTAAGGTGGCTGCTCGCCAAATCGTAAAAAGTTTGAGGATCATCCGGAGATACTCGCAATGCTCTTAGTAGCAGGCCGATCGCGCGTGAGTGATCATTGGCAGCACTGGCACGGGCTGCCTGATCGCGCAGGCTTATAGCTGCTGGCAGACTTCGTAACGGTTCGGACGGTGGCACTGTGGCGGTTGGTTCAATAGCAGGTCTTGCGGGTTCCACTGGTGCTGGCGGTGCTGGTGGCTCAATAACCTGTACCGGTGTTTCCTTTTCAACGCTCCGTTGTGTTGAAAATTTGGAGCCACAACCTGTTAGTAGAAGGGCAGGTAAAACCATTGCTGTTAGAATTTTATGTGGCAACATCGGCGCCGGGTATTTTTTTCTAATCACGTTAGGCTCTCTTTGTTCAGCAGTTTAGTAAGTGCCATTTAGCAAGTGCCAGCAAGCAGGTCCGCCGCGCTGCCGTCGGGTTCATGGTCGCGATGAAAAGGCAGACGTACTGATCCTGGACAATCGGCTCTTGTTCTTCGCCCGGTAGCAGGGTTTATATTTGCGTATTTGATTGTTGACGGTGAATTGAACCTAAGACTTGACGCATCCAGATTTGCCATCGCGCGAGCCCAGATTTCCAGTGCGCCGCGACTACCTGTTACCGGTGTGGGGGTGTTGTCATCGTGCCCCATCCAGACGACAACACTGTGTTTGCCATCGTAGCCGGCAAACCAGCTGTCGCGCTGTTCATTGGAGGTACCTGATTTGCCGGCTAGTGCAACATTGGGTGCAATGTAGCGATAGGCACGCTTGCCGGTGCCGGCGCGCATAATATTTTGCAGCGCGTAGGTGATTTGATGTGTGGTCGCGGCATCCAGTCGTTGCTCTATTTTAAAGTGATAGCGCTGTAGCAGTTGTCCGTCACTGGCTTGTACCTCGCGGATAGCGCGCAGCGGTGTATTAAATCCTGAGGATGCGAGACTCTGGTAGAGAGAGGCAACATCAATAACTGAAAGTTCAACCGCACCAAGGAGCAGGGACGGCAGCGGTTTTATCTCTTTACTCAGATCATAGCGCTTTAGTGATTCAACGAATTGGTCAACACCGATCTCAAGACCCAGGTTTACACTGGCCTGGTTCAGGGAGTAGGTTAGCGCATCCAGCAGCATCACCGGGCCGAAGCTTTCGCGGCTATAATTTTCCGGATTCCATATTTCTCCGTTTTCCTGTTCCAGAAATACCGGTGCATCATCGATTAAAGATGCCAGGTTATATTTATCTGGCTGTTCCAGTGCGGTTGTGTAGATAAACGGCTTTAGCAGTGAGCCTATTTGTCTGTTGGCATCGAGTGCTCGGTTAAAGCCTGCAAAGCGCGCCTCGCGTCCACCGATCACGGCCAGTACTTCGCCGTTGTCTGCACGTGTTACAACCGAGGCGGTCTGCAGTTGTTCAAGTGCCTGCAAATTCAAGCCTTCCTGAATAGCTATTTGATCATAAGCCGTGTCCATGGCGAGCTCAAGTTTACGCTGTACTTCAGGATCGAAGTTGGTAAATATGTTAAGTCCGTTTCTGTGTAAGTCTTCTGTCGAGTAGTCACGAGTCAGTTGTTGTTTTACTAAATCGAGGTAGGCGGGTTGTTGTCTAAGGTTGGCCGCGCGCGAGATCCCCAAAGGTTGTGATGTCGCGGTCGTGAGTTCTTCGTCGCTCAGCAGGTTCTCCCGGTGCATGATTTTTAGAACCAGATTGCGGCGTGCAAGGGCACGCTCCTGGTGGCGCAGTGGGTCGTAGTATGACGGACCTTTTAACAGTCCGACCA
>CAYPDN010000249.1:0-6016 GCA_964409445.1 uncultured Granulosicoccaceae bacterium | reverse complement strand
GACAATATGTTCTGGAGCCTCGCCAGTGGCGTCACAGTCTGGACTCTATACGAAGTACTGATGCTATGGGCACTGGCAAAAGGGTATGCACCAGCGCTCACAATGCCGGCTCACTGGCCATGGCTTGTTCTGATGATTTTGCTAATCCCCATGTGGGAGACAACGCACTTCTTTTTAATCCACAGACTGATCCATACCTCGAAAATTTACCAGCGCGTACACGCGCTGCATCATCGCAATACCAATGTCGGACCATGGTCTGGGTTGTCAATGCACCCAATCGAACATATTGTCTATCTGAGCACGGTGTTGATTCACTTTGTGATTCCCTCGACTCCTTTCCTGGTAGCATTTCATTTGATGTACTTTACCTTGTCTGCCGCAACAACCCACACGGGATACCAGGGTATTGTGTCAAACGGTAAATTGGTGCTGCCACTGGGCACGTTTCATCACCAGTTACATCATCGGTATTTCACCTGTAACTACGGAGGTCTGGAAATGCCCTGGGATCAGTGGACCGGATCGTTCCACGACGGAACGGATCAGTCACATCAGGAATTCATCAACAAAAGAAAGCATAAGGTTAGCGGATAGAAAGATCTAACCAGCGACCGATACCTAATAGAGCCTTTTTAAGGTTCTTAAGAAGTTGCTTTTTACGAATCGATAAGAATTACATGTCATGACACACACTATTACAGACTGACTCAAATACTGGCAGTATCCTTGCCGCTATATACAGTGCCGCTATAAACAGTGTATCGCCAAGGGTCTTTTATAATGAGCTTAATCAAGAACACATTGACAAGTCTTCGAGACGTTTTCAGTCGCAGTGCAGAACCAGAGCCCGGCGGCACTACAAATCCCCTTACCAATTACGTGAGCAATGACCAAAGCAATATCAGCAAAGCTCAGCCAGAGGCGGACCACAATACGATAAATAACAATTCACGTCCGGACTGGTATGAATCTACTCATGGATCCAACAACTAGTGGGTCCTTCCGGATGTCATTCACAGTCTTTTCACAGCAGCTGTCGATAGGACAACGCGAAAAAACGCAGGCATAGTGGCCCTGCGTCGAGTCCATATTTAAAACGGGAAGGCAACGCAGCCATGACCACAGCTGTGAAGCAAAGTGTGGAAGGATTTTCCGGACGAACCACTTAGCCACTACCTTCTATACCTCAGCGATCAGATCTCTGACCTGCACCCAGGCAACGCTCAGTAGTACAACTATTTATTCAAAGATCTTTTCTACCTCAGACGAATCTGAATTGTCTTCATTTTCTTCTTTCGAATTTACAACTCTAAGGGGATCAATAGAGGCCCAGATCGGTGTTGCAGCCATTACACTGGCAAGCAGAGCACCACCGCGTAACGCCCAGGCTACTATTCCAGCGGTAGCACTGATAGAAATTCCAAAAACAGCATCATTAGATAACTGAATTTTCAAAGATTGCTCGGTATCTGCTTCCTGAAGATCTGAATCTACCTGCTGTAATGCTCGGAGAAAATTAGTGTTAGAAATTCCCACCCGCGTATCTTCGATCTCGAACTCTACATCAATTCTCTGCAATTCCAGTTCAGAGCCGACATTATATAACTCGGTTGCTCTTATTGAATTATGCTTGATTACCTCCAGTGCCACCAGGAGCGACTCAGACCTGTCCTGCCCTTCAGCGCCTTGACGGTCAAACGTAGAAATACCTAATTCCTGTAGCAAGCTTTCACTGCCGGCAAGATTTGCCTGCGTGGAAACCTCGAACTCAGCCAGTGATGGCGTACCAGCCTCTTCAATCACCTCGGCTACTTCCTCTGCGGTTTCAACCTCGACTTCAGTGGAATCTTCAACGGCATCCAGATCGACACTCTCCGGCACAATTACAAAATCCGGAACTTCAGCTATTAACTCAGGTACTGGCTCTGGTACTGGCTCTGGTTCCTGTACTGGCTCCTGGGCAGCTTCGAACGGTGGTTCTACGAATATATTAACCGTGGCAACTGTAAAGATGCCATCTTCATTAATAATCCGATAAGAGAACTGGTCAATCAGCTCCGAAGAACCATTGTGCTGGTACATAAAAGCGCCATTCGGCAGAAGGTTCACTGTGCCGTGTTCCGGCGCTTCTACAATTTCTAACGTAAACCCGGGGTTTTCCAATAGAACCTGTCCGCTCAATACATTGTTGCCAGAAGCCAGTACGTCTCCTGTCGTAGAATCAAACGATTCACCAAACGATAAATCTATTCGATCATCCACCGCCACAGGTGCACTGTCGATAACCTCGCGGATCAGCAGCGACAATTGCCCAACTGATGGCAAAGCTCCATCCTCTCCGCCATCCGCCAATGAGAATTCTATTGTGTCAGCTTCAGTTTCGGATCCGTCGTGCTCATAACTCAGACGATTGGCGACAATATCTGCCAGCGTGAAGTTATCACCTGCAGCCAACTGTGAACCTGCGAGATTCAATTCACCATTGAGTGGCAGGTCTTGCACAGTAAAGGTGAGATCCTGCGGATCGGTATCATCCGGATCAAAGCCTGAGAGAAATTCGTCTGTAATAACAAGCGTATCTCCTTCATCCACACTGGTGGCATTGGTTATAATTTGCGGTCCGTCATTCACTCCCGCAATATTAAAGTCGATGCGGTTACTCGTAGTGTCGGTATTTGATCCACCGTTTAACGTACTGCCATTGTCTGTCACCCGATAGTCAAAACCACTGGCAGTGGCATCCGGCTCCCCAGGCAGCGGCAACAGTACAAATTCTCCATCAGAGATCTCACTAGCCGGTATAAAATCACCTGCTACGACGGGGCTACCGGAAAGCACAAGTATTCCGACTTCGGGCAAACTATCGATGATTATCCCGGAAAGCTGATCACCATCTACATCCGTAAATTGAAAATCGGTTGTCGAGAAAGTGTATAGCGTGTCTTCCGCAATAGTGATCAGACGATCAGCGCTGTTCGGTGCATCGTTAACCGCTACAATATCAATAGTTACAGTATTTGCAGTGGTATCTGTATCTATACCAGAGTTTAGCGTTCCGCCATTATCTTGCACCTGAAAATCAAATGCAGCAGCATTAGAGCCATTTATATCTTCCCCTGGCTGATATACAAGCAGACCAGAATCAATGTCTGCGCGAGTGACAATATCACCTGCATTCAGAGTTGTACCATCGAGCACCAGAGATCCGTCACCTGGCACTGTTGTTATAAGCAGAGAATCAAATTGATCGTTATCCAGATTGTCGCTAAAGCCAAATTCCGCTGCTGTAAATATGTGCGACGTGTCTTCTAATATGGTAACCGTGTTGTCTGTGCCGGACGGCTCATCATTCACAGCGACTATCTGTATTTCTCTCTGTGCAACCGCAGAGGTACCCTGCTCTGTATCTGTTACGCTAAAATCGATTGTTCTTTGTGCAAGTGACGGATCATCTGAGGCGTTAAGATAGGCAACTGATCTAAGCGCCGCCTCGTAATTTGCAACTGTGTCTGTGCCAGTTAAAACTAATGTACCCGACAACGGATCCCAGCTATGCGTAATTGCGTTTGTATCTGTAAATAGCAGCGTATCTTCAGTACTGTTAAAGTTGCCACTGATTTTTACTACAGCACCAGCAAGATTGACGTTATCTATATCTGACAAGGTCAATGTACTGCTTATCGCACCTGGAACGGTATTTTCAATATACACCAGCGGACCGGCTTCCACGGTCGATATAACGGGTACATCATTGACAGGATTTATGACAATATCACGTGACAGTGCATTACTGTCAGAAACACCGTCATTGACTGTTATCTCAACAGTTCTGGTACCTGCAGAAGGATTCTCACTGGTATTTTCATAAGTTACTGAATGAATAGCGGCTTCATAATTTGCTACCGAGGCAGCACCGGTCAGCGTAAGCGTACCGTTAGAGTAAGCACCGACAATGCCGAACTGATCAGTGAATGACAGAATATCTTCACTGGCGATATGATTGCCACTGATAGTAACTGTGGCTGACTGAATCTCTATATCATCTACGTCACCGACTGAGAGATTACCTGTGATAGCTATCGGTGCAGTATTCTCTGTGTAGCTCGCTGGCTGCGATTCAATAGTCGCAAGTGTTGGTGAATTGTTAACTGCGCCCACTTCAATTGTTCTTATTTGAACATTAGAATTCGCATCACCGTCCTGCACTATGAACGCCACGGCTCTGGGACTTGTCACCGGGTTGTTGCTGGTATTTTCATAGGCAACGGATCTCAGGGCAGACTGGTAACCGGCAACCGTATCTGTGCCACTCAACGTCAGAGTGCCTGTTGATGGGTTCCATACAGCAGATATATTCGCAGTGTCCGCAAACGTCAGCAAGTCTTCTCCGTTGACGTAGCCACCGATTTGAACCGTAGCACCTTCCAGGTTCACATCATCCAGATCTGACAAGCTCAAAGTATTGCTTACTACAGCCGTACCACTGTTCTCAGGATAGACCAGTGCAGCTGATTCAATGCCTGCCCCGACCGGTGCATCATTCACCGGAATAACTTCAACATCACGCGATACGGGATTGCTGTCCGCAACTCCGTCATTGACGGTTATTTCTACAGTTCTGACCGCAGCTGCAGGATCTTCGCTGGTATTGGAATAGGCGACCGAATGAATAACAGCTTCATACTGCGCAAGAGTAGCCGAACCTGAGAGACTAAGCGTTCCATTGGAAAAACTGCCAACGATTCCAACCTGACTGGCAATTTGACTGTCAACTGACAGAGTGTCTTCACCGGCAACATAGTTGTTGCTTATTGTCACTGTCGCCGATTGAATCAAAGTGTCATCAACATCACCAATCGACAGATTTCCAGTGATACCGGTCGCGACTGCATTCTCTATATGACTTGCTGGTAGTTGTTCAATAGACGATAGATCCGGCGCATCATTGACACCTGAAACTGTAATATCACGCGACATTGTATTACTGTCAGAATCACCATCGTTGACTGTTATTTCTACGGTTCTCGTTACCAATGATGGATTTTCACTGGTGTTCGAGTAGGCAACAGTATGAATCACCGTTTCGTATTCAGCGACAGTCGCAGAACCTGTCAATGTTAACGTGCCATTTAAAAATGTGCCGCCGATACCGAACATTGGAGTAAAGGTCAATTCATCTTCACCAGCAACATAGTTATTACTTATAGCAACTGTGGCCGATTCGATCTGCGTATCATCGACATCGCTAATGGACAGATTACCCGTAATACCTGTCGCTGCAGCGTTCTCTGTATAACTGGCTGCCTGAGCTTCGATGGTCGCAAGCACCGGCGCATTGTTAACAGCGCTGATATTGATCGCCCTGGATTCAACATTAGAAGTCGCATCACCATCGGAGACAGAGAATGATACTGTTCGCGGACTGCTTAACGGATTAGCACTACCGTTCTCATAGGCGATCGTTCTCAACGCCGCCTGATAATTAGCCACCGTATCCGTGCCAGTCAGGCTCAGGATACCGGTTGATGGGTCCCACACACCGGCAATATTGGCAGTGTCTGTAAATGACAGCACATCTTCACCATTGACGTAGCCACCGATCTGAACCGTTGCAGCTTCCAGATTCACATCATCTATATCAGACAGAATTATTGTATTGCTAACTACGACTGAGCCACTGTTTTCAAGGTAGAACAGCGCCGCTGACTCAATACCCGATTCTACTGGTGCATCGTTGACTGGAATGACTTCGATATCGCGTGACAACGAATTGCTGTTGCCGTCTCCGTCGTTGACAGTTATCTCGACAGTTCTTGTTGCAGCAGACGGATTCTCACTGCTATTTAAATAGGCAACTGAATGAATTGCTGCTTCATATTCAGCGACTGTCGCAGAGCCGGTTAAAAACAACGTTCCATTTGCAAACGTAGCGCTAATGCCAGACTGCGGGACAAATACCAGCTGATCTTCACTGGCAACATAGTTAGCACTGATAGCCACTGTCGCAGACTCG
>CAYPDN010000248.1:2821-6019 GCA_964409445.1 uncultured Granulosicoccaceae bacterium | reverse complement strand
AAATCAGTTACGGTACCCAAAACAAAGGTGGCTCCGGCCACCTTTGTTGTGTCCGGGCCTCTCGCGTTGTAATTTCAGGATAAGAAAACGTTTTTTGTTTCGGTATCTTTGATTAATTTTTTAAATAATGACGTTACTAAAGGTAACGATTGAAGACACACTTGGCTCCCGCCTACCTTCCAGTTTTAGAGGGAAAATGAAGGGTTTTTTGCTCTGTTTTAGAACTCACACGATGTGGATTACAAGCCATCGAGTGAGTGAAAAAGTATTACAGCAACTTTTTCGTTAACCTCTGCTCCTGTTGCAAACTGGTCAAGACATATAAAGCAGTTCGCCTTACTCATTGAACTCAAAACATGAGAATCCTGGAGGCCGGTTGCTGAAACGGTAATCTCCCCATTTTCGCCAATTGCGGCGATTCCTCGTTGAAACTCGAACCTGCCGGGCTCTTTCGACAGTTTGTCGAGGCAATTTGCCCGCAATACGAGTGGTGGACTGTATTTCAGCCCTGAAAAAGCGCGAATTGCCGGGATTACGAACTGAACGCAGGTGACCATGCTGGAAACCGGGTTTCCCGGCAGCCCAAAGTACCAGGCTCCAGTGGATAATTTGCCAGAAACAAGCGGTTTTCCGGGTTTCATCGCCACTTTCCAGAACAAAAGCTCTCCATTTGCCTCCAAAACATCCTTTATGTGGTCCGCTTCCCCCACCGAGACTCCACCGCTTGAAAGCACGAAATCGAGATTGCCGGTGGATTTCATCAATTCTTCGAGTGCTTTCGGGTCATCTTTGCAAATACCGAGATCGATTGAATCAATCCCTGCGTTCAGCAGAACTGACTGAATAGTTGCCCGATTGCTGTCGAAAATCTCACCGTGGTTGAGTTTTTCCTTTGCTGTGCGCAGCTCATCACCGGTAGAAAAAATACCGACTTTCGGCAATACGAATACAGCGATGTGGCTGATGCCTTGCGCTGCAAGTAAGCCGATATGTGCTGCTGTTAACTTTGTATTTGCCGCAATTAATTGTTGTCCGGATTCGATGTCATCACCTGGATGACGAATATATTGGTTAGGCCGCAACGTCGCGCTGGTGCGGAAAGTGTCGTCTGCAATAGTGGCTAGTTCCTGAATTACGATTGCATCTGCACCTTTCGGTATCGCTGCACCGGTAGTAATTCGCACGGCTTCACCTTCAGATACGCTGCCATTGAAAGGGTGTCCGGCAAGTGATTTGCCGATAATTTTGAACTCTTGTTGCGAAGCTTCGTCCCGAAGGTCTTGATCACTGACGTTTTGATATTCCGTGTCTTTGTATCGAATGGCAAAGCCATCCATTGCAGAGTTCTTAAACGGTGGGATTGCAGTTGTTGCATGCACTTCACTGGAAATTGTTCGACCGAGCGCTTCGGTAATTGCAATGTTTTCTGTCGCTGCAGTGGTGGAGATCAGAGCCAGTATTGCGTCACGTGCTTCATCTACAGTAAGTGCCACAGCATTGCCAGCTGGTTTTGTGATGGCTCGTTCTTTACTGATTTGCTGGTCTTTCTTTGGCATTGCCGATTCACAAGGTGTGGGTTGAAATTAGGAAATAGAAGGCTGTGTGGAAGTCGTGCAATGGTATTGCACTCACCTATAACGGATTATACGCAGAGTGACTACTCCAAATGGCGTTTGGGTAGCAATTTGGCGGCAACTCAGGTGAAAATTTGGCTTCTGAAACGGTAAAATCAGATTCGCTTGCAAAGCGTAACCTGGATCTGATGGAACGGTTCAGACATTATTTATGGCTTGAACGGGGTTTGAGTGACAACACGCTCGACTCATACTCAAGTGATATTAAATTGTTTGCAGTTTGGCTAACCACCGAAAATCAGGTACTCGATACTGCCGGTACGGAGCACATACTGGCTTATCTTGCCAAGCGTGTTAGTGAAGGTGCCAGCACCAGAACAACGGCAAGATTTCTATCCAGCCTTAAGCGATTTTATATGCTGCTGGCTCGGGAAGGAAAAATTGAAACAGATCCCACAGCGTTAGTAGAAGCGCCAAAAGCAGGCCGGCCGTTGCCCGTCTCTTTAAGTGAAGCGCAGATTGAAAAATTGTTGCAGGCGCCGGATATTGAATCGCCTGAAGGTATTCGCGACAAAGCCATGCTGGAGCTGACTTATTCCAGCGGCCTGCGAGTAAGCGAACTGATATCACTGACGCTGACACAACTTAACCGTGCAGCCGGTGTACTTAAAGTAAATGGCAAAGGCAACAAAGAGCGACTACTTCCCGTGGGTGATATCGCATTGGATTATTTGGAGCAGTATTTGCGTTGGGGCAGGGATGAGCTTTTGAAAAGACAAATCGGGTGTGACGCTGTATTTGTGACCCGGCGTGGTAATGGATTAACCAGACAGGCGTTTTGGTACCGGGTTAAAAAGTATGCGCAGCAAGCCGGTATCAGACAAGAGCTGTCACCTCATACATTGCGCCATGCATTTGCGACACATTTGGTAAACAATGAGGCGGATTTGCGGGTGGTCCAATTGCTGCTCGGTCATAGCAGTATTTCGACGACGCAAATTTATACTCATGTCGCCACAGAGCGCTTAAAAGAGTTGCACACAGAGCACCATCCTCGCGGCTAAGGTAGCGGCCAGGGGTTTAGTGCCTGGAACAAGGTAAAATGCGCATTCAGCTGTGAATAGTCGACAAAATGCTAAAATCGCGAATTCAAGTCGAACTCTCGCCGGTAATGCCAGTCGAAAGCTCGTTGTCCATAACTGAATTTGCCGCAGGATGCAGTTTAATTTATCGCCGGATCGTTACCTGGACATGATCGCATTCATCAGGAAAAGAAAATGAAATTATCCCTAATTTGCGGGTTCCTATTATTAGCAGTTACTGCGGGTTTTTCTATTGCCCAGACATCGACTTCAGAAGCACCTGCGGCGGATGCTCAGGCGGCCGAAGAACAGCTGCGTGAGAGCCTGGCGCGTCTGGCACCGGATATGGAAATAACTGCAATAGCAGAATCGGTGATGCCTGGTGTTTATGAAGTGGTCAGTGGTGCGCAAATTTTCTACCTCACACCAGATGGTCGCTACATGCTCGAAGGTAGCATTATCGATCTGGAGCAAAGAGTTGATATCAGTGAGCAACGTCGCGGCACTTTACAGATGTCAGTGATTGAGCAAATTCCTGAAGA
>CAYPDN010000248.1:0-2721 GCA_964409445.1 uncultured Granulosicoccaceae bacterium | reverse complement strand
CAAGTAGGGCTTAATAAGCAGGACTGCCAGCAGGCAATAACTAAAACGTATAAAACTAAAGGGTTGTCAGGCCGGCAGGTCTGGCAACACACTGCTCTTCAATCTGACAATTGCATCTTTAAGTTGCAGCTTGCGTCTTTTCAGCCGACTCAGTTGCATCTGATCAGCACCCGACGATTCCGAATACTCAGCAACCTGTTGGTCGAGTGCTGCGTGCTCGTTTTCAAGGCGTACTAGCATCTGTCGCTGCTCCTGGCGGCCTATGTCATCAATGTTGCTCACAACACAAGCCCGCAGAGTATTTCTGGATTCAACTTCTTCTGTACCGTGGATTTTCAGACATAAGGACAATTCCCCAAGCTAATTCAATTTGCCCGATTTATTCGGTCCAATTATTCGGTTCCATAGCCCACCATCGCAATACTACAGGCCACTAAAAACTGCGGCGCGGTTGCGATTGTTTCCGCATTGAGGGACGATGCGCATTGATCTGTACTCCTGAAATGCCATTGAATAATAACCCACCCTCGGGCGTCTGTCGCGACCCGCTTCCCAAAGCAGTCTTTAAACGTGACCCGGTAGACTTCCAGGTCGACGAATATCTGGGGTTCGAGCCGGATGGCGCCGGCGAGCACCTTTGGCTGCAGATAAAAAAGACGAGTTGTAACACTCAGGATGTCATCGACGCATTGGCACAAAGCCTGGCTGCGCCGCTTGCGGACATCGGTCACTCTGGCCTGAAAGACAAGCACGCTATCACAACACAATGGATCAGTGTGCCGTATCCGATAGTTAATGGATTGCCTTCAAGTGCTAATTTATTTGGTGAACTTGATGGTGTGGAGGTTTTGCAGGTGACCCGCAGCGGTAAAAAGCTGCGACCTGGAGTGCACCGCGAGAATATATTTCGTATCCGCCTGCACGATGTTGAGTCTGACCCCGATAACATCAACTCCAGGCTCAAAGAAATATCTGAAACTGGCTTTCCAAATTATTTTGGTGCGCAACGTTTTGGAATTGATGGACGCAATGTTGAACAAGCGCGCAGCATGTTTACTCGAAAGCGTAAGCTCACTCGATTCAAGCGATCCATGTATTTATCGGCGGCGCGTTCATGGCTGTTTAATCAGGTATTGTCTGCCCGATACGAAAATGGAAGCTGGCTTACCGTACTGGCAGGTGATGTCTGTATGCTTGATGGCACTAACAGCGTATTCAAGTGTGACATAGCAGATGCAGAAATACAGCGACGACATGAAGAACACGATCTGCATATCACCGGCCCACTATACGGTCGCGGGCAATCAATGGCTGAAGGTGAGCCTGGCAGGCTTGAATCTGAATGTTATACCGCTGAAGCACTTCTTTGTAACGGACTTGCGGCGGCTGGCCTAAAATCGGAGCGGCGAGCACTTCGAGCCGTTGCACGTGACCTGCAGTGGTCTTGGCAGAGCACCAATACACTTGAATTGTCTTTTTCGTTGCGGCGGGGTGTTTACGCCACTTCGCTGCTCGGTGAAATAGTTCAACTACAGCAGGAGCGTTTGAATTGAACTGGTGGGGTAAATTACTCGGTGGTGGCTTCGGGTTCTTAATTGGGGGCCCTATTGGTGCGCTGATCGGTGCTGCGCTGGGGCATAACTTTGACTCCGGCTTAAAGATGCTGCAGCTCGAGGATGATGAAGCCCAACGTGAAGACATGCAGCCGGGTGCACAGGAACGTGTTCAGGCAGCATTCTTTACTGCGACTTTCGCCACGATGGGATACATATCAAAAGCGGATGGCAAAGTTACTGCGGATGAAATAGCGGTTGCAGAAAGTGTTATGTCTCAGATGCAACTGAGTGAAGAGCAACGCAAAGTGGCGATTGATTTGTTCCAGCAGGGCAAAGAGCCTGACTATGATCTTAAAGCTGTGGTTGAACAATTCCGTATTGAATGTCGTCGACGCACTAACCTGATGAGAATGTTTGTCGAGATACAGCTGCATGCAGTCTATGCAGATGGCAAGCTGCATCCGGCGGAAGAGAAGGTGCTTGAAGAGCTGTGCGAGTATCTGAAGTTCCCGAAGTTCATGCTGCGTCAGATGGAAATACTGGTGCGTGCAGGCAGAGCATCTGCAAGCAATGGTAGCGGCAGTCAAAACCGCAGTGGATCGTCAGTTAACAGTCGCAGCAGTGCTCTGTCAGTTGCCGAGGCGTATGAATTACTGGATGTTGAAAAGTCCGCGGACAAAACCGAGGTTAAAAGGGCTTATCGAAAGATGATGAGCCAGCACCACCCGGATAAGCTGGTGGCAAAAGGATTACCGCCGGAGATGATTAAACTCGCCACTGAGAAGACCCAACATATTAGGGCTGCCTACGATTTGATCAAAGAATCTCGCGGATGGTAACCAAGGACGTGTTCACCCAGCTATTACTATCAATACAAACCAGTAAGGCGGAGAATCCTGGAAATACCAGCTGCTTATTAAAAAATAACAAAGTTCCAACCAGCACAAATGCGGCTGTCGAGGCGAGATTTTACCGTGCCCTTGCTAACACGGTTTAACATCGAAATACAGCTATCTGTCAGTTACTTATATAATATTAAGTGGGTAATAATTGGGAAATCTCGGCATATGAAATTATTCGGTCTTCTCCTTGGCCTGTTTACAGCACTAAGTGCGTGTTCCACCAACCCGGTTACAGGTAAAAGTGAGCTCACTTTTGTCGGTGA
>CAYPDN010000247.1:0-6041 GCA_964409445.1 uncultured Granulosicoccaceae bacterium | reverse complement strand
ATGAAAACAGTCAATTTCACAGCGATGAAGGACGGCACCAAAGAGGAGTACGAGTTCCTGCGTACTCAGGAGCACGAGTTCAACACCATGACTGCCGAACGCATTCTGCGTGAACTTGCATCACAGGCAGAGGATACAATCGGCGGCTATAAAATCACCCGCTTGCAACATGCCCTGCAATCTGCCACCCGTGCAGAGCGTGACAACGCAGATCAGGACTGGATAGTTGCCGCATTGCTGCACGACATCGGCGACGGACTGGCACCGCAAAATCACGATAAAATGGCGGCCGAAATAATCCGTCCTTTTGTACGTGAAGAAGTCTCATGGGTTGTAGAGCATCACGGAGTTTTCCAAATGGTCTACTATGCCCACCACTACGAGGGCTGGAATCAATACGAACGCGAAAAATTCAGCGACAATCCGTACTACCAAAGCTGCGTCGATTTTTGCGAAAGATGGGATCAGTCATCATTTGATCCGGACTATGACATGCACAGCCTCGAGCACTTTGAGCCGATGGTTCGAGAGGTTTTTAATCGCAAGGTCTATGACCAAAGCGTACTGCAACCGGGCGTTGTGCACGGTCTCCCTGCCCCTGTCGGATAAGATATGGCCGCCATAAGCAACGATCGGATAATTTCAAGCCGGAAGACGCTCTGGTAACAACCAACACAAAGGCCGGATAAACGGCAAGCTGTCTGCAAAGCCTTGGACTATACTTACCGAACCACCTCACTGACCGGACCGCTATCCCGCTGTCGGCTCAAAGATAACTTACCCGGTTTTAAACGACCCGTACAATATGCTTTCGCAATCTATCGCAGTTTTTTTGAAAGGCCTGGCCATGGGGGCCGCCAATGTGATTCCCGGAGTCTCGGGCGGTACTATCGCACTGATTACCGGCATCTACGAGCGACTGATCAATGCGATTAAATCGATTGATCTCACAGCCCTAAAGTTATTGCTAAGCAGACAATGGCGAGCCTTCTGGACCACCATCGACGGTACGTTTCTCGCCGCTCTGTTCGCAGGTGTTGCAGTGAGTATTGTCAGCCTCGCCAAGCTTTTGGAGTATCTGCTAGAAAAACATGAAACATTAACGATGGCGTTTTTCTTCGGGCTGATACTGATTTCGGTTTATCTGGTTGCTCGAACAGTGCGTCACTGGAGCATTACCTCATACATTGCACTGGCAATTGGTACCGCGATTGCGGTAGGCATCGCACTACTGGCGCCGGCCTCTGAAAACAGTTCTTTTCTCTACGTCTTTGCCTGCGGAATTGTTGCGATGTGCAGCATGATACTACCCGGTCTGTCCGGATCATTCGTGCTGATCATTATGGGTAACTACGCATTAATACTCGGTGCTATAGGCAGCTTTAATCTGTCGATACTACTACCTCTGGCGCTAGGTTGCGGCTTCGGACTGATTGCGTTCTCGCATATACTGGCGTGGATTTTTAAACACTTTCACGATCAGACAATCGCGATGATGAGTGGCTTTATATTGGGATCTCTCGCCATTATATGGCCATGGAAAAACACCCTGACGGAGTCTATACAGCGTGAAGGTAAGCCTGCCAAAGAAGTAGTCACGGGCTACGAATGGTTTATGCCCTCTCTAACAGACTCTACAACCTGGCTCGCCGCAGGCTTGATAGTAGTTGGTGCGATTTCCCTTTGGTTGATGGAAAAAAGCACATCAGTCAAAGAGACCTGACGGAGACTGTGCACACAGCGCATCTACAAGCCTTCATGCACCACTCTAAATCCTACACCACTGTCTCGAAAATAAGCCATCTCGTTACCGCGGTAGCTTGAGCGGGCGTAGTCTGCATCGTTATACCAGGAACCGCCCCGCAATACGCGTCGCTGACAACCATCGACTACCAGTGCTGCCGCATCCTTGGTACGACCTTCGTAGTTGTCGGACCAGCAGTCCTCGACCCACTCCCACACATTTCCGTGGGTATCGTAGAGTCCAAACTCATTTGGATCAAAGCTCCCGACCGGCGCTACTGATTTGCCACTCCACTGCCCGCCACAGCCAACACAGTTGGCTGCATTGATGAGCGTGTCACCGGTAAAAAAAGTTGATGTGGTCCCGGCACGCGCTGCATACTCCCACTCAGATTCAGACGGTAATCTGAAAAGCCGGCGGGTTTTTTTACTCAGCCACTCCGCATAGGCAACTGCATCGCGCCAGCTGACGTTGGTTGCAGGCAGGTTGCTTTCATTCGGCAAATACTGAGGTGCCGGTCGTCCTGTCGCCAGAGCAAATACTCGATACTGCTGCATGGTGATTTCATGCTTTGACATACTGAAAGCTTCAAGCGCCACATGATGCACCGGCTTTTCATCTTCGGCACCGCGCTCACTGCCCATCAGAAAATTACCTGCCGGAATTGCCACCATGACAGGCGCTACAAATTTAATATCTTCCTTTTTTTCTTCGACCGACTCTTTGGCCGCATCAATACCGGATTCAGCGGGCAGATACGTTGTCAGGGACATCGCACTATCAGTTTGCTCTTTGGTTACGCGCGCGGTTTCGCGGGTTCTGGCAGCCTCACTGATTGCGGCTTTAAGCTGCGCCTGACGTCCAACACGCGGATGAAACTTCGGAGCCATCAGCATATAGCGACTGGCAAGCTCCAGATCGCCGCGTCGCAACGCCTGTCTGCCAAGCAACATAAATATTCGAGCAATATACTTTTTACCGTTAACTGAATAGTCGTGGTTCGGGTGGATCTGTTGCAATCGAAGTATCTTCTCTGACGCGTTATTGCCTATCGGGCGTGTCAGACTTCGGCGTTTCAGATCACGGGTAATACCAGCTACCAGCGCAGCCTGTTCATCAGTAAATGTTTCAGTAGTGAGTTCATCAGTCAGAGTGACTGATGACTCACTGGATGTCTGGTCTAATGTTTGTTCGGGAGATTGATCAGTTGTCCGATCAATAGTATCTGTGATCGAAAGCGTAGTAGTCGACTCCTGCTGCAGGCAAACTTCTTCACCATCAGCACATTGCGCTGAAACCTGTACCGACCAAAAAAGAAGAACAATTAATGCGATAGCGGATCGCAACAGAACCAACATGTGTAAAACCCGGGCTAATAAAAATGTCGAACAAACCAGGCCGGCTGTCCTTAAAGAAGAATTGTAGCGTTTAAATTCCGCCGTTGCGAGTTGTCAAACCCATCCGGTAATGACGGCTACTACGTAAGTATTTTGCAACACCTTGTCGGACTAACTGCCTTACCCGGACACAACAGGCTTGGGCCTCGGTACCGGCTTCGGTTTGACTTTAATGCCCAGCCTCTCAAGCTCACGTTCCAGTGCTTTAACATCCCAGGAAGATAAATAAAACTCCATCGGCGCAGTTATTCTTATCCTGCCTTGCCCATGTACAGGTTTAACCCAATACGTCGCATGCCTCCGAACAACAATCATGTGCGAGTCTGCAGGTAACTGTTTTGAGTATCCAACTTGTATAGCGCTGGGTTGTATAGCAATGGGTCGAATCGCACCATATGTAACGTTTTGCCAATGAGTGTTCTGAAATTGCGTAGTCCTGAACAACCAGTCAGCGGACGCGCCAGACGAGAAACCAATCAGCAGCGCAGTAAGCAGACAACCAAATGATTTTAAAATTCTCATTGTGCTTCTCCGCTTTTTGCAGCCGGCTTTTTAGTAGTTCGGGTTTTCGCAGACCGCGGGTTTTCAGATTTACTGCGTTTAGGACTTTTGTTAGCGGAAGGTGTGGTCACCGCTCCAATGATGTTACTGACGCCGGTTACCAAGTAGGTTTCGGCAAATTCAACCAGTCTGTCACTGCGGCAAATACTGTATTCCATGGAATTTCCCATATGGCGTTCGCTGTACTCAATAAGGCCATAGCGATCACCAACAATAGGTAGTGTTCGGTTGAGTATTCGCTTACGTGCATTGCCGCGCTGATCTGCAGTGGCATCAACCCCAACCATCGCGTCTACCAGCCCACCAGCGCTGTAGTGTTCGTTATTAATTAAACACAGCAAGGCCGTAAGGTAAGTCTCGGACTCCAGTAAAACTGCAAGGTGCTTCTTTTCTTCCTTTAATGACTCGAGCGGTTCAATGCCTACATCGTTATAGAGAAATTCTTCCACCCGTGACCACAACGTAAACATCAACGCCAACTTGCCAATTTCAGCAACGCCGTTAAATGCCGGTATAATCGGGCGCTCTTCATACACACCCCAGCCTGGATTAACTCCGTGGTCCGCAGTGAACGGCACACCATTTTCCATGGGGTGCTTGCTCGCGTCCTGTGGTTTCGGCTTACGCGACCTCGGAGCCCGGGATTTATTGGCCCGGGATTCCTGATCTTGAGATTTATCGGACGCGGCTTCTTGCATGGTTTGCTCAGGGGGTTGGCTACGTTAAAGCTATATGTAGTCTAAAGCCAGTTTCTCAAGCGGCAACCGGGTAAAAATCACCCGGTGTAGTGGCGTTAAATGCAGACCGGACCCAGTCTGTACAGCTTGTGTTCAGACAAAGGATCCGGTCTGATGGCCGCCTGCTAATCCGGCCAGTGACAGCGCCGCCTCTAGTTAAGGGTAAGCGCTGAATAAAGCGGTGAGTCATTGCGTTGCACCAGCACTGCGAGCGGTTTGTCCGACGGTGCATCTGCAACCAGATCTGCCAGCTGCGCTACAGATGAAACATCCGTCTGGTTAAACGACAATAACAAATCACCTACCTGAATACCGGCAAGTGCCGCGACACCAGCGGGATCGATTTTTTCAACAATCACACCTGTATTACCCAGTTCCTTTTTTTGCGCAGGTGTTAGATCCGATACGATCAAACCCAGTCTCGATTCACCATCAAAACTATTCGAGCCAGTTTTAACGGGTTTCACCGAATCGTCTTCAAGCTCGGCGATAGTCACCGGTAGTACCAGCTTTTTCCCCTTGCGAAGAAGTTCCAGTTCTACTGCATCACCAACAGGAATTAAGCCTACTAACGGCGGTAAATGGGAAGATCGCTCCACCGGTGTCCCGTTAAATGACAGGATGATGTCACCTTGCTCAATGCCTGCAGCAGCAGCGGGGCTGCTGTTGGTTACTTTTGAAACCAGAGCGCCAGACGGACGATCAAGTCCAAACGACTCGGCAAGAGAGTTATCCACATTCTGTATCAACACACCCAGCCAACCACGACTGACATAACCCGTGTCCTGAAGTTGTGCGACGACTGACTTTACAACATTGACCGGAATTGCAAACGACACCCCCATATAACCACCAGAGCGTGAAAATATTTGCGAGTTCACACCAATAACATTGCCATCGGTATCGAATAACGGACCACCCGAGTTACCCGGATTAACCGCAACATCGGTTTGAATAAACGGCACATAGTTCTCTTCAGGTAAACTCCTTGAGAGCGCTGAAATTATACCCTGCGTCGCTGTGTACTCGAAACCAAAAGGCGATCCAATAGCCAGCACCCACTGACCAACATTTACACTGGCAGAATCCCCCAGCGTCAGAGAGGGCAGGCCCGTGGCATTTACCTTTAACAACGCGATATCACTGCGCTCGTCACTACCGATGAGTGTTGCTGTATATTCGCGTCTGTCCGGAAGGGCGACAGTTATCTCGGTTGCGTCATCGACCACGTGCGCATTAGTCACGATGTAACCATCTTCGGAAATAATAAACCCCGAGCCGAATCCGGTAGAAGGTCGAGTATCAGGCTGAGGTTGTTGTGGCAGGTTTTCAAAGTAACGTCGCAAAGATTCCGGCAACTGCTGTCCATTGAACCCGGGAGCTGCCCTCTGCCCTTTGCCACTGACAGAGATCTTAACCACCGCACCACCTTTATCCTTTACCAGTTGTTCAAAATCGGGCACCTCCAGGGCCTGGACTTTGCCACTCATCAGAAGTGATAAACAAAACAACGCCGCACTTAACAGTCCCAACAGGGATGCGACGCTATGATTGGACTCTTGCGGCTCGTAAGCCGTCCGCGACAAGCACTTTATATTCATA
>CAYPDN010000246.1:0-6049 GCA_964409445.1 uncultured Granulosicoccaceae bacterium | reverse complement strand
AGGGATGGCATGAGCTGATCGAACAGAAATCTTTGAGATGTCTAAAAATAATATGAACAAAAAAACTATTGCGTCAGTGGTCACTGCTACCGCTCTTATAAGTGGCGCTGCATCAGCGCAGGAGTGGGACGGCAGTTTCAAAAAGCGCATCTACTTTGGCATTGGCGCAGGGCAGTCCATGTTGGATCCGGACACCAGCCAGGCGGATGGAATAGACGTTACAGACGATACCGATGTTGCCGGTAACGTAACGCTTGGCGTGGACTTATTTCGACGCATATCAGTTGAGCTGCAGCTTGCGGACCTTGGTGAAGTGGGACTTACCGGAGACACAGGCATTGAATACAGACACGCGTCTGTGACTGGACTGTACTACCTGTGGAATGCATTCGGTTCTGCCGACTTTCTTGATTTCGACGGTCTTGATCAGCGCGCAGGTCTTTCGCTTTACGGTCGTCTCGGTGTGGGTACGCTGGACAATGAAGCTATCGGCACAGTTCCATTTGAAAGAAGAAATGACGCTCAGTTAGTGGCTGGTTTAGGCTTGGAGTATTCGCTTCCAATTGGCTTCGGTGTACGCGGTGAGTTTATTCGATACGATACTGATTCGCAGTATGGAGGCATGAGTTTACTGTATCGTTTCGGCGGTCGTAGAGCATCTGCCAACAGACCGCCTGAGTCTGTACAGGAAATCGAAGTTGAAGAATTACCGACTCTGCCACCACCGCAACCAATCGAAACGCTACCGCCACCACCTCCACCACCAGCGGAGTTTCTGCAGGGTATAGAGAGTTCAGAATCTGCAGTCACTGAAGATGATAGTGATGGCGATGGTGTTGTTAATGACTTAGATGAATGTAGCGATACTGTACCAGGCACTCCGGTTACATCAAGCGGCTGTGCAATGTTTAATGGTGCGCTTGAAGGGGTTAACTTCCTGTCTGGATCAGACACATTGACCGACACAGCTCGGTCAATTCTTGACGATGTTGTCAGTACGCTCAATGATTTCCCTGACGTTCGCGTCTCGGTACAGGCACACACTGATAACCGTGGTCTTGAAGCTGCAAACCTCACGCTCTCGCGTAACCGTGCGTTGGCCGTGGTTAGATACCTCACAGCGCAAGGCATTGCTCTTGATCGACTTGAAGCTCGGGCTTTTGGAGAAGATCAGCCTATTGCGGATAACAATACACGCGCAGGTCGATTGCTTAACCGTCGTGTTGAATTCCGTTCGTTCTAAGAAAACCAAAATAATGTCCGGCTCTCACTATCGAGAGTCGGTTGTTGTCACGAAAAATATTAGAAAAGTTGTTAAGGGCTGTAATGAAAATACACAACCAGAAACCTGTTAAATCAAAAATTGCCTCAGCACTATGTCTGGGAATGGGCCAGGGTATGGACCAAAGTATCGGCAATAGTTTTGGCGCGCGTGTTGGTTTGCATATGATCTGTGGTGTCGCGCTGATGTCCCTGACAGGTGTTGTCCAGGCAGCAGGCCCTGATACCGATGGTGATGGTGTTCCGGATACCGTCGAAGTCGCAGAGCAAACTGACCCTAACAATGCTGCGAATTTTCTGGACAGTGATGGCGATACCATACCGGATATCCTGGATAACGATTCTGACGGTGATAGCGTATTGGATCGCAATGAGTTTGGCGGCAATCCATACCGCGATACTGATGACGATGGTATCCCGGCTTACCTGGATGACAATGATCGGGACGCCTCCATTGGCAATGCTGACGGTGTGATTAGTTTTTTGTTTGATCCGGACAACAACAACACAGCTGCATTTCAGGATTCATCACACGATCACCGCACCGACTCAGATGGTGATCAGGTTCCGGATAGTACAGAACTGGCAGAGCGAACAAATCCCGCCGACGCAAACTCATTTCTTGATACAGACAATGACGGGACTCCCGACATCATTGATGCTGACAGTGATGCGGACGGTATTTTTAACCAACTTGAAGCCGGTGCGCTGCCTTACTTTGACAGAGACTGCGATGGTGTTCCTGCCTATCTTGATAACAATGATTTTTTGTCGTCAGTGGGTAACGACGATAACAGGGTACAAGCGATGTTTGATCCTGATAATGACGGTGTTGCATCCTTTCAGGATGCAATGGTCGATATGACAGATGGTGATGCTGATGGCGTACCAGATGACGTTGAAGCAGTTGACAACACTGATCCGGCGGACGATACGCAGTTTCTCGATTCAGATGGTGACGGCATACCTGATTTTCTGGATGAAGATGATGACAACGATGGAATTCTTGATGTCATTGAAGGTAACGGTGATGTAGATGGAGATTCAATACCAAATCTACTGGATCTCGACAGCGACGGCGATGGCGTGTCGGATCAGGATGAAGGTATTGCAGATGCCGATGGTGATTCCATACCAAACTTTATTGATGAGACTACAGCCGGACCGCAGATGGGAACGGCCGACCAGGACAACGATGGATTGTCTGATGCTATTGAAGGCAATGGTGATGCAGATGGTGACGGTATTGGAAATCTTCTGGATATCGACAGTGACAACGATTCAATCTTAGATAGCGTCGAAAGTAATAGTGATCTGGACGGTGACACGATTCCGAACTTTCTGGACACAGACAGTGATGGTGACGGCATACCAGACGCTATCGAAGGTGATACTGACGGTGATGAAGATCAGCGCGGAAATTTTATTGACCTCGATAGCGATGGTGACGGCATACCGGACGCCATCGAATCAAGTACTGATACCGATCAGGATGGTATTCCGGATTTCTTAGATACCGACAGTGATGGCGATGGCATCCCGGATTCGATTGAAACATCCGCTGATACCGATGGTGACGGTATTGGAAACTTTCTCGACGACGACAGTGATGGCGATGGTATTCCCGATTCACTGGAGCCCGACACTGACGCTGATGGTGATGGGGTGCCTGCAGTGCTTGACCCCGATGATGCAGATCCTGAAGTAGTTGCTCCGATAATTGAAAATGACGGTGTTGTACTTATTGGCAGCAGTTGTTCGATATTTGATGAAAACGGCAGCAAAGATCCGCTGTTTCTAATTGCCATGCTTACTGCTGTTGCAGGTTTGGTTCGTCGCCGCCAGCGCTGATCGCGTAGCTTTTATCGGCTTTTGTCGCCGAGCTTTGTTACCCAGCTTTTTTTGGCCATGTGTGGCCGGAACTATCCGGCCGACATCCCGATCACTTCCGTCCGAGCTGGCGTTCGTGTTTAACTCGAAAGTGGATTTAACCACTGCCATTCATTCAGCTCTGCCACGCGTTTAAACTGTAGATCGTAGCTCGCCTCGAAGGCAATTAGTTTTCCATTGTCCGGATGGTTGAGTATCAGTTTTTGAGCGTGTAGCAGTAATCTGTTACAGGCGTATTGCTGTTTAAAAAATCTGTTGTGCACTGTTTTGCCGTAACTTGTGTCGCCTATCAACGGGTGGCTGATGTGCTTCATGTGCTGTCTTATCTGGTGTCTGCGCCCGCTTTTTGGCTGCACGCATACCATGCTGTAGCGCGACTCCGGGTATTTGTCGAGAGATACAGGCAAGGTGATATGGGCCAGTGTGCTGTATGCGGTAAACGCTTCTTTTTTTTGCTTGTGTGGTGCATCTTTATCCCGTACCGGGTTGTCTATTGTGCCTTCGTTATCAGTATGACCCCGGACTACGGCAATATAGTCTTTTTGAATTTCGTGATTTTGAAACTGCAGAGATAAACTGGCCGCAGTTTGCTTATTCAGCGCAAATAACAAAACGCCTGAGGTCGGTTTATCGAGACGGTGAACCGGATAGACCGTGGTTGCCAGTTGAGCTTGTAGTTGTTCCTGAGCGTTATATCGTTCGTGAAAGTCAATTGTGCTGCGGTGTACCAACAAGCCCGCAGGTTTGTTGATTGCGACAATCGATTTATCCTGATAAATAACTGCCAGATCCTTGTGATCCGGTAGGCTAAGGTCTCTAGGTTTGTTCTTTATCACTGACCGCGGCGTCAATTTCTTCTTTGTCGAGTCGCTTCCATAAGTCTTCGACCCAGCCCTTCATGATTAATGATTCCTCCCAGCGGTTGGACATTTCCATACCGTCTGGTCCGGTCATGGCATATTCGGGCGGCGCCAGCTCAGTTTGAAAAATCAGTTTGTCATCGACATCCGCTCGTTTACGCCAGTATCGAAAGCCTGTTTCCCACCAGTCGAGAAACTGCACCACCCACTTCTGGTGCTGCGGAAATTCAAGCTGCAGCTGAATTTGTTGTGCTGAAGAAATGCGGCCCTGGAATGCATCAGCGCGACGTAGAATCTTGTCGATCAGCTGTGCTTCTTCATCCTTCAGAGGTAAGTCGAATTCACGATCAACCACGTAGTGGGAGAGATCTACGCCGAGCTTCATGTCGGGTACTGCTTCCAGCAAGCGTACGGTGTACCCAAGGTCGTTGGTGACTGAGTTGCGATGCGTTTCAAACTCAATGTTTACGTCTTCTTTCTCGGCTTCTTCCATCCAGTCCTGCACCATCAGTGAAGCTTCTTCTACACCGCTGGGGATAACCTGGGCGATGATATTGACCACTACTGCATTGAATTCCCGCGCCATTTCAAGCACCGGCAGTACGTCATCCATACTCGCCGGGAACGCATTGATGACACAGCCGAGCTCGTATTGGCGAAACAGCGGCATGGTTTTGTAGGCAGTGTCTCGATCGGATGTAGCGAGGTCTATTGCCGCACCTGCGAAGCCTGCGTTTTTGATCAGCGCAAAATATTCTTCAGTGGAGCCACCATCATGACTGCCTCTGCCCGGGTCCATCGCCCAAAGTGATTGGTATACGTCTAGTTTGGGCACAAACGCCCTCCTGGATTATGCAATGCACCGATTATGAACTACTGACGTGATTGGTGCTCAACCTGTCACCCGGATTAGGTTACTATTTACCGAATGGGCTTGTCTAAAGAACGGAGTCGATTTACCATTCGGTCTGCATTTCGACGACTTTTCATCTCGCTGTTCAATCCTTATTTGCTAACTTTACAAAGGTTTACCGGACAGTACTGTGCTCGATATCGGGCTCTCGCTAGACTTCACGTTGTTGTGGCAATCCAGGCGGGAAACTGCCAAAAAGACTAATTAACGCATCAGGGGTAGGTGTTGACTGTGTCAGTTGTCCCTCAATCATATTAAAAACCTAGACTTACACAATCTGCTAAAGGAAATTTTATGCACTTTCATAATAAGTATCTGGCCGAATTTTTCGGCACGTTCTGGCTAGTGTTCGGGGGCTGTGGCGCTGCAATCTTTGCCGCTACCTTCGGTGACGGTCTGTCGATCGGATTACTCGGCGTATCGCTGGCTTTTGGTCTGACTGTAATGACCATGGCTTATGCGGTTGGCCACGTTTCAGGCGGACACTTCAACCCGGCCGTATCTATCGGCTTGTGGGTTGGCGGTCGTTTTGGCTTCGGTCACCTGATTCCATACATTGTCTTCCAGGTGCTTGGAGCGATCGCTGCTGCATTTGTTCTTCAATGGTTTATCACTGAAGCTGGTAACGGCGGTGCTGACGCACTGAACGCCGGTGCGGTTCCAACCATTGCATCTAACGGTTACGCTGAAGCGTCACCGGGTGGTTTCAGCATGACTGCTGTAATCGCGATGGAAGTCATCATGACTGCATTCTTCCTTATCATCATCATGGGTGCTACTGATGATCGTGCACCAGCGGGCTTTGCACCAATCGCAATTGGTCTTGGACTGACACTGATACACATCATCTCAATCCCAGTATCAAATACTTCAGTTAACCCGGCCAGAAGTACTGGTCCAGCAATAGTCTCCCGGTTCTTTGGGGAAGGCAGTGAAGTTGCAATAACTCAATTGCCGGTATTCTGGGCAGCGCCAATCGTTGGTGGTGTTTTGGGTGCAATCATTTATCGACTGGTTGTTTCAGGTGCAGCACCTGCTGAAGATGATGCTCCTGCTCGAGTTGAGCGTGAGGTTGAGTACCGTGATCGTGCTCCTGTAGATCGTG
>CAYPDN010000245.1:0-6082 GCA_964409445.1 uncultured Granulosicoccaceae bacterium | reverse complement strand
TCAAATAAACGGCAGGTAGTAGTCTCGCACAGCATCGACGCTCTTTCCTTTCAATCGATTGAACTCATCACGCTTTAGAAAAATTAGTGCGTCGCAATACAATTCGCCAACGGCCTTGCGTAGTTCAATGTTTTTATCAAGCTCGTTAAGAGATTTATCCAGTCCTGACGGAACATGGCGTTTTTCCCGCACATGTTCAACGCCATCCAAATCTTCCGGTGCTTGCAGAGGTAGCTTTTTATCCACACCCAGTTTAGCCGCTTGCAGTACAGCAGTAACAGCCTGGTACGGATTGGTGGCACAATCTGCCATCCGGTGTTCCAGTCGGGCAGACTTCGCTGTTTTACTTGAAGAACGTGTCGTCACCATGCGGTGATCTTCAGCCCAGTTGGCCCAATACCCTGCCATGCTACCGGCACTGAGTCGGTCGTAACTGTTTACTGTAGTAGCCAGTAAGCCGGCCAGCGCACTATGGTTATGGATTAATCCCGCCATTGAGTGTTTGGCAAGTTCAGACAACTCACCGGTCGGAGCGATAGCGTTGTTGCCGTCATTGTCTGTGAAACTGAAGTTCACATGCAAGCCCGACCCACCACGATCCGGCACAGGTTTTGGCAGAAAAGTAAGCAGTAGTCCTTTCTTGAAGGCTATTTCTCGTGCCATGGTTCTCATTAGAAATGCATCGTCGCAGGCTTTTATTGCATCATCGAACTTCAATGTGAGTTCGAACTGGCCGTTGTCGTATTCCCCATTCATGCTTTCCAGCGGTATATCTGCAGCATGGGCTGCCTCCCAAATTTCATCCATGACACCGCGCGGGTCATTCTGCGGCCCGGTTCCATAAACAAATGCACCTGGTGTATCGTAGGGTCGCCAGATACCGTCGCTATCGCGCTGGAAGATAAACCCCTCTGTTTCCAACCCGATCATTGGGGTATAACCCATATCCTGCCATTGAGAGACAGTGCGACGTAGTGCCGAACGTGCGCACAGACCAAAAGGTTCACCGTGAACCTGTAAATCACCCAGCGCTATCTCAGTTGCAGCCTGCCAGCTGGAACGTCGCTCCTGATCCAGGATCAGATCCATATCCTGCAGGCCGTCATGCACGCTACATCCGGGTACGGCTAGCAGCTCGCGATCATAAGATACGCCATACACGGAGCGGGTAAAACTAATTGAACCACCGCCATCTGAATCACCTCGGGCAACATCGCACGGTATGTATTTGCCTCGTGGCAGGTTGAGCATGTCACAGAACAATACTCTGGTTCGATTTATCGATTGGCTTGTCATAGTAAAGACTTTACCGGTTTAAGGCGCTACTGGTGATATGTGGAGTTGCTTAACACTGCAGATAAAGTTTGAACTTGTCCATCTGGGATCTTGCAGTCCGTTAAATTTACCGATTCTCTTTTGCTGTTCTTCAAGCACAATACGAATCTTCATTTACGGCAGATGCATACAAAAGGCCTGCAAGCCTGGTCTTTAACATGGTTAGTCTTCTGTGTTTAGCGGTCATGATTGATAACTCTCGCGTCGATTAGTTATCGACGTCCAAATAATGAATCCTATCACCATAAGAATTACCACGAAAAGTGTGCCCGATACCGGGCGGTTGATTAAATCCACTGCGGATTTAATTTGTCCGGATCCGGCTGTCAATCGTTCTAAAATAATTGAACCTAAAACCAAACCCAGCACTATGGGTACAAGCGGCCAGTCAAGGCGACGGAATATGTAGCCAATGTACCCGAATATTACGGCAAATACGCAGTCTGCCAGGCTGTTGCGTATTGAATAAACACCCACAAACGATAACAGCATAATGAACGCACCCAGGAAACGATTGGGTATGTAGATCATCTTTGCTATGTATTTGGTGGTAAATAGCAACGTCACCAATACCAAAACATTTATAACTAACAGTGCGGTAAATAAACTGAATAGAAAATCGGGATTGTTCTCAAATATATCCGGCCCGGGCTTAATACCGGCGTCAAAAAATACTACCATCATCATTGCGGTCAGTGCTTCACCTGGAACACCGAGTGCTAACAGCGGAATCATGGCGGAAGCCGGAACAGCATTGTTTGAAGTTTCAGAAGCGATTAAGCCATCATCTGCGCCGTGGCCGAATTTCGATGGTTCTTTTGACATGGCGCGAGCGGTTGAGTAACTAAAAAACTGTGCAACGAACTCTCCGACTCCTGGAATAATACCCATCACTGTGCCATAGAAAGCCGAAATCATAGTGGTTAGCTTTCGGCTAAGAAGCGTTTTAAAGCCGTGTAACATACCGCCTGAGAAACGAGCCTCTGGAGGATCATCATCTTTACCCACCATTAAATTCAGCGCCTGACTGAGCGCAAATATACCGACAATCACCACAATCAGGTTAAAGCCTGAATACAAATATTCTATATCAAAGGTGAAGCGATCTATTTTACGAGTAGTCTGGCGACCAACCATCGCGATCAAAAATCCAAAGCCGTACAACATGGCGGCAATTCCCATTGTCTGGCGGTGAGCTGCAATTAACAACACACTGCCCAGAACTGCCGCCATCAGAATATCGCGCTGACCAAAAAGCGCGCCAAGATCACGCAGGTAAGGTCCAAAGGCAAACAACGCTGTGATTGCTACCAATATTGAAAAACAACCACCAATAAACGAGCTGGAATAGGCAATTGACAGCGCCCTCGATGCGTCGCCACGGCGTGTCATTGCGTAACCATCGTAAGTGGTTAACGCATTGACTGGTGTACCGGGTGTATTAATAAGTATGGCGGGAATCGCACCACCATACATAGACGATCCATATACCCCCAGAAGCAATACCAGACTGACAAGATCATCCAGAAAAACAGTGGCCGGTAACAAGATAGCAATGGCGATGGCGGGTCCAATGCCGGGTACTGCACCGATTAGTAAACCACCGACAGAACCGATAACGATGGCCAGTAATACCGATGGAACCATCAGGTTATTCAGGCCAAGTAAGAATGATTCCATTGCGCTCACAGGGAGTTAGAAGTACGTCAGCATGAATGCCCGAAGGGCAGTTGGAAGTTGATCGTACAGCCAGATAGAAACCGGGGTTTTTATCTGCAGGAGTGTTCTAAAAACAACCACAGTAACAAAACTGCATACCAGACCACGCAGCAACCATATCGGGCTTCTATAGCCTAAGCGCCAGGTTAGCCAGGTGCCCATAATCAAAGTTGATAACAGATACCCGAGTACCGGCACCACTAACGTATAGGCGATAAAGTACAGTACAAACTCGAGCGCCGCGACATACTTTGCCAGTTCAAAGCGGGCACTTGTTGGCAATAAAAACCGTTGTCGCCAGCGATGAACTTTAAATGAATCACGCAAATTCCAGAGTGCCGCTGGTACCAGCACTAACAGGCAAAGCATCGGTGCAACCCACGACTGCTTTAGTATGCGACCAAAGCGCGTGACGCGCCCTTCCATTTCGGAGATGCCGAACTGATGAGCCATGTAACTGCCAAATTCATCGGGAAGTTTACGAGTTTGCCAACCCGTTTGAGTCCAGAACGCTGCAAGAAAAAATAGCGCTATCAGGCAGACTGCAATCGATACCTGCAAGTCACCTCTGCCACGCTCAAATTTAAACAGGTTTTCTACTTTGATTTTTTTGTCCGGCGGGCATTCGCTTTTAAAACCGGCTGCAGAATCAAGATCGGTAAGAGGCATGGCTTCATCAAAAAGCAATAAATCGTTATTGCTCTCTCTCGGTGTGCTTCGCAGTTGATCCAGTTGTTCCTGATGCAACCTCACAATCTCCTCTTGAATGCCATTGGTTCAATATATGAACCATCGTATTGATATATGGTACGGATAAGCGTAAATTGGTGTCAAGCTTGAATGCTCAGGAGGAGTCGCTAATACATGCCTACTATCGACAAAGCTCTCGGGCTACTCGATCATTTCTCAAGCAGTGCACCCGAGATTGGCCTGGCAAAGTTCTGCAAACTCAGTGGCTTTGATAAAGGTACTGTGCACCGCTATCTCAGCACCTTGCGTAACTGCGGTTATGTTGATCAAAACCCTCTCAACAAGGCGTATCGTCTGGGGCCTGCATTTATTCGCCTTGCAGCAGTTCGCGAGCAGACAGTGCCGCTTGAAAAAGTCGTCGCACCATTACTGGATACGCTTGCAGAGCAAACTCATGAATTGGTCCATGCCGCTCTGGCGTTGCGTACAGGTATGTCTGCGTTGTATGTGAAAGACGGCGGCCAGGTCGGCACACGTGTTGGTTTTGATGAAGCAGAAATTCTTCCTTTTCACGCCACGTCTTCGGGCATAGCATTTTTGGCCTATGGACCAGACGAATATTTACACTCAGTCACCAAAGGAAAACTGCCGTCCTTTACAGATTTAACCGCTGATACCGCCGAAAAAGTACATTCGCTGGTTAGCAAAACCAGAAAGACCGGCTACGCCTATTCAGACCAATCCTATGAGGCAGAAGTTTGCTCCGTGGCAATGCCGTTTTTTGATACCACAGGTGTGGCGATAGGCACTGTAGCCGTTGCCACACCACGTTCGCGGATGAAACGCAAAGCGCTGGTTAAAACACTGGCACAGACAAGCCTGCAGCTGACTCATAATTTAGGCGGCACTGTACAGGATGAATTGTCCAGAAAATGGAATTCGCTGTAGTAATGACAAACTAAATGTATCGATGAAACTATGAAAGAATCTAACTTCCTGAAAGCACATAACGCCAAACACCTGTGGCACCCGATGGCGCACCCTGCCGAAATGCAGGCAAAGCCACCGGCAATCATAACCGGTGGTGAGGGTTGCATGATCCGCGATGTAGATGATCGCATGTTAATCGATGCCGTCGGCGGCCTTTGGAATGTAAACCTTGGATATTCCTGCGAACCGGTTAAAAAGGCTATCGCAGATCAGCTCAGCGAGCTGCCCTATTATTCGATCTTTCGCGGCACCACAAACGATAAGATTATTGAGTTAAGCGAAACACTGCAGGAGTTCTTTGCACCGGAGGGTATGGTACGTTCGTTTTTTACTTCCGGCGGTTCAGACAGTATTGAAATTGCTTTAAGATTGTCGCGTCAGTATCACAAACTGCGCGGTGAGCCAGGACGCACAAAATACCTAAGCCTTAAGAAAGGCTATCACGGTACCCATACCGGTGGCGCATCGATCAACGGTAACGCGAATTTTCGCACTCAGTATGAACCACTGATGGCAGGCTGTTTTCATATCCCGGCACCGTACACCTATAGAAACCCGTTTAACGAAACCGATCCGGAAAAACTGGCAGACCATTGTATTGCCGCACTTGAAGATGAAATAGCTTTTCAGGGTGCATCTACTATTGCTGCATTTATTATGGAGCCGATACTCGGTGCCGGCGGTGTGATACCACCCCACAAAAGTTTTATGCCTGCTGTGCGCAAAATTTGCGATCAACACGGCATCCTGTTAATCGCAGATGAAGTTATAACAGGTTATGGCCGTACCGGTGCATGGTCTGGTTCAAGACTATGGGGTGTACAGCCCGACATGATGTGCACTGCAAAAGCAATTACCAATGGTTACTTCCCATTTGGCGCTACCATGCTTAATGAAAAGGTAACCGATGTGTTTGAGCAGGACAGTACGCCGGGCGGCATGATTGGATCAGGCTACACGTACTCAGGTCACCCTGTAGGTGCTGCCGCTGCAATTGCCTGCATTGCAGAAACAAAACGTCTAAATGTAATTGAAAATGCCGCCAGTCGCGGTAAGCAGTTGCATGAAGGGCTTGAGCAATTGGCAGCAAAGCACAACATAGTTGGTGATGTGCGCGGGGGGCACGGCTTAATGTGTGCTCTGGAACTAACGTCTGACAAAGATACTAAATCAATGCCGGACAAAGAAGTTGCTGCACAGATTTATAAAACCACTTATGAAAATGGCGTCATGATACGCGTGTCTGGCCCGAACATTATTCTCTCGCCACCGCTTGTTATATCAGAGGCTGAAGTGACTGGTATATTAAGTGCGCTCGATGCGGGGTTAGCGAGTGTTAACGTATAAA
>CAYPDN010000244.1:0-6103 GCA_964409445.1 uncultured Granulosicoccaceae bacterium | reverse complement strand
CTGCTACGAAATCCGGCATCACCAAACAGATTAGCAGTCATTGCTTCAGACACTCCTTTGCAACACATCTTTTAGAATCAAATTACGATATTCGAACGGTGCAGGAACTACTGGGCCACAGCGATGTATCGACGACAATGATCTATACACATGTGATGAACCGGCCAGGTATAGCTCCTGTTGTTAGTCCGTTGGATGCTTAAGAGGAATCGACTGTTCAGATGTTTCCTGTTGCCTTAGCGAAGTGGCCATTCTGCTAACGTACTGTATCTTGCACCTTTTGAATCCCGAACTGAACTCCACAGCTCCAATGAGCTTGCAGTAAATTGAAATTCGGGCTCCAACAGTGCGGCAACCGGAGGAACAACAACTTTACGGGCAAGCGTTATGTGCGGCCGATATCGCTTTGCACTGGCTCGTGCTCCAATTCTGTTTGCAGCCTGGCGGCATTTTTTCTGTAGTAAAACCAGGGAATCAGGAACCGATTCACTTCCCAGCCAAAGCACCTCGGGCTCCGCTAAATACCCTACATCATTAAGGTTTAATTCAATCGGTTCGTGCTTGAAGCTTTCAAGTATTTCGGATAATTGTTGTAGCGCGCGATCATCTGTATCGCCCAGAAACGCCAACGTTATGTGATAGTTCTGCACCGGTATCTTTCGCTGTAAGCCGGGCCAGCAAAGCTCGCACCATTTATGTATTGCCAGGGCAGTCGATTGATCCGGCACTAACGTCAAAAATGTTCTCATAACTAAGGGATGCGTACATCGGGGTTAAAGTCTAACCATGAAGCATGGAATGATAAACTGCGTCAAAACCGTTTGGATGTTTCAGGTAATTCTTCACCACAGTTCCAGCAACATACAAAGTTACCGTCAATCATTTCACTACATCCCGGGCATTCTTGTGGTGGCCCGGAAAGATGCTTTCGACTTTCATAGTCTGCAATGATATCTCTTGCCTTACTTTCAGAATCCGGATCCACCACCCACAAGGTAACGAGACCCGATGCTGGCAGTTCACCGGCGGCACCGGAAAGGAACTGGCCTTTCATCACTACTTCAATTTCAGCTGATTGCAACGCATCGAGCGCGAGTTGAGCGTCTATTTGATTTTCTGCGTCATAAACTTTGAGCACCGCTTATTACTCGGGTGCAGGTGTGTCATAGGGAAATTCCAATAGTGTCAGTGCTTGCTGTTCTTCTTTATCAAAAAACAAAGGTTCATTGGTTGCGTCAATAGCAATAACTGCCAGCAACCGTGATGAACCATCGCCTGTATTCACAGCGTCAACCACTTTGCCGGCAGCACTGCCACCACCAGCTTTGTATATTTCATCACCTGCAAGCGGCACGTGATCACCGGAGTACTGCAAGCGAAACATCTGACGTTTGAGCTTACCCAGATACTGCATACGCGCTACGACTTCCTGACCGGGGAAACAGCCTTTCGTGAAACTAACACCGTTGATGTGCTGCAGATTCAACATTTGCAGTACGAATGCCTCGGTGGTTTGCTCACCAACTGAAGGAAGTCCCGCATCGATGTTTTGTAATCGCCATGCAGACTCGTCGGCCATACTGCAACCCTCACTGCAGGTGGCCCAGAGTTCGGCAAGCTTCTCCGCTGAGCCAATAATTTCGAATCGAGGGATCTCCCCTCTGACTCTGGTGATCCATGCGTCACCAGATACTTCGGTGGTGTCATCCGGTTGTTGCCCAACAGCGTAACCGGCGTTAGCCATAGCGGCCTCGGCCGACTGACCGCTAATACCAATGGCGACCAAATCGTCACGCGACTCCAGAAGGAGGGGTCTTTCTGGCTTGCGCAACTTGCCGTCGATCACCACCTTAAATAGAAGTGCATACATTCGCAGGCGCTTGAGCACTGGCTCTGCCAGCAAAGTTGGCAATTTGATCAGATAGCCATCGTCGACCCTGACCACCCTCATGACAGCAATCACGCGCCCTTTTGGACTGGACCAGGTAGTTAGCTGGCTGTCCGGGGTTTCAAGAGCCCCAATGTCATTCGAAAATTGATCTTGCAGGAACTTTTCAGCGTCATCACCACTGACCTGGAAAATGGTATCGGAGGCAAGCGTGCACAGCACATCAGACGCACTTGAGACGGCCGGATAAACAAAACTACCGTCTTTTTGTACAAGACCAAATGAGGTCAGTTTTTCCCGCCAGCTCGCATTCATTTTTCGCATACTCTTCAAATAGACTTATTCACGCAGTGTTCACGCGATACTCACCTGCTCAGCACAACTCAGAGACCTTTCACCCACACCGCCAAAGTAATGCTGTCTCAATGGAACGAGTCGCCAAATATCCGGTCAATGTTACTTGAATCCCGCCACCGCCGGGCTTTACGTTAGCAGGATATTTAGACACTAACCAAATTCAACGGAGCAAGAGCTATTGGGCCTGTCGAGCGCGACGTTTCCAGCAGTTTTTGCTAGTATAAAGGTTCAGAGCCTGTAAGTTCATCCAGCGCTTTTTTGCTGTACCTTTAGGGTACCGCAATTATCCCTGCTTATTATTTGGTCTGAGAGGCATTTCATGAGTAATTCTAAAGTAGAAAAACAGAGGCAAACAGTCGGCAAGACGGCACCGGATCAATCACCTGTGCCCAAAAAATCAGACCAAATCGATCAACCGACCAAAGAAATAGAACAAGCTAAAAAAGAACACGGCGGCTGCAAAGGTCCGGAGCCCACGCGCTACGGTGACTGGGAACACAACGGTCGCTGCACGGACTTCTAGCAGGAAGCTACAATATGAACACAGCAACACATCCTAACTTCAATTTATAACCTGGAACCACAGATGGCCTGGAATGATTCGCGACCCCTGTCGCCGCATCTGCAAATTTACAAACTACCACTGACCGCGATGATGTCGGTTCTGCACCGAGGCACTGGTGTGGTTATCAGCATCGGTACCATTCTGCTTTGCTGGGTGCTCGCCAAAGCGGCAATGGGCGCAGATGCCTTCGCCGGAACACAGTGGCTGCTGAGCTCATGGTTTGGCTACCTGGTACTGATCGGCTTTACATTCTCGCTTTATGCACACTTCTGCAATGGCATCAGACACCTCATATGGGATATGGGTTACGGATTTGATGTCAGTAAAGCCTCACGCGGCGCGATGGTTTCATTGATCGCAGCGGTGGCATTAACTGTACTCACCTGGATCGTTGCTTTCGCAGCGGGTTAATTAAGAGAGATCATTATGTCTGGTTCAAACGGTGGCACCGGCCACTTCTGGGTTCAACGTCTTACTGCAATAGCGCTCACACCGCTGACCATCTGGTTTTGCTTTTCACTCGCCTCACTGCCAAAAATGACACACGCCAGTCTGAGCATATGGCTTTCCTCACCGTTTAATGCAGCCCTTATGGTGCTGGTTGTCGGTGTTGGTTTGTACCATGCCAAGTTAGGCCTGCAGGTGATCGCGGAGGACTACATCGCCGATCGGAGCACAAGAACAATCGTCATTGGTGCGGTCACTATTATATGTGCCTTGTTCGGTGTGATTGGCATTGTATCGATTCTTAAATTATCGTTTGGAGCATGACCTTGTCAAACAACGCCCAGTCTTACAATGTAATTAAACATGAGCACGACGTCGTGATCGTTGGTGCCGGCGGCGCAGGCCTTCGTGCAACACTCGGCATGGCTACGGCTGGTTTGTCTACCGCCTGTATAACCAAAGTATTTCCCACTCGCAGCCACACGGTGGCGGCACAGGGTGGCATGAGTGCAGCGTTGGGTAACATGGGCCCTGATGACTGGAAGTGGCACATGTACGACACCATCAAAGGTTCCGACTGGCTCGGTGACCAGGATGCTATCGAATACATGTGTCGTGAAGCTATTCCCGCAGTTATTGAACTTGAACACTACGGCGTGCCTTTTTCACGTACCGACGACGGCAAGATCTACCAGCGACCGTTCGGTGGCATGACTACCAACTACGGCGAAGGCACAGCGCAACGTACCTGTGCTGCGGCCGACCGTACCGGTCACGCCATCCTGCATGCGCTGTATCAACAATCACTCAAACACAGTGCTGAATTTTTTATCGAGTACTTCGCCACCGATCTGATCATGGATGAAGAAGGCGTTTGCCGTGGTGTCATGGCATGGGACCTGGCAACCGGCGATCTGCATGAGTTCAGAGGTCATATGGTGGTTCTGGCGACCGGCGGCTGCGGCAGAACCTTTTTCTCTGCAACCTCTGCACACACCTGCACCGGTGACGGCAATGCCATGGTTTTACGCGCCGGCCTGCCTCTGCAGGACATGGAGTTTGTACAATTCCACCCAACCGGTATTTACGGTGCCGGCGTACTTATTACAGAAGGTGTTCGTGGTGAAGGCGGCTACCTCACCAACTCTGAAGGTGAGCGCTTCATGGAGCGTTACGCACCGAACGCAAAAGACCTGGCATCACGCGACGTCGTCAGCCGCTCCATGACGCAGGAAATCAACGAAGGTCGCGGTGTTGGTGATGACAAAGACCACATTTACCTGAACCTGATGCATCTCGGGCCGGAAGTAATTGATGAACGCCTGCCGGGTATCTCAGAAAGTGCCAAAGTTTTTGCAGGAGTCGACGTCAGTAAAGCGCCTATTCCGGTTATCCCGACCGTGCACTACAACATGGGTGGCATACCAACCAACTACCAGGGTGAAGTAGTTACCCTCAAAGACGGTAACCCCGATCACGTAGTCGAAGGCTTGATGGCAATTGGTGAAGCTGCCTGCGTATCGGTACACGGTGCTAACCGGCTTGGTTCAAACTCACTGCTCGATATCGTCGTCTTCGGTCGTGCCGCAGCATTGCGTGCAAAAGAAGTAGTGAAATCCGGTGCTGCACACAAAAAACTCTCTGATGACATCACCGACAAACTGATAGACCACCTCGATCGGGTCCGCAACTCAAACGGCGGCACGGGTGCTGCACAGATTCGTGACCGCATGCAGCGTTGCATGCAAAACCGCGCAGCGGTATTCCGCACCGGGGAAACGATGTCTGCAGGCGTGGAAGAGCTCAACAAGATTGTCGCTGAGTGGAAAGATATCGGTGTAGCAGACAAAAGCATGATCTGGAATACCGACCTGGTCGAAACCCTGGAGCTTGAAAATCTTCTGTGTCAGGCGCAAACAGTAGTAGAGGGTGCCAACAACCGCAAAGAGTCACGCGGTGGCCATGCACGCGAAGACTACCCTGACCGAGATGACGACAACTGGATGAAACACACACTGACATGGGTAAAGGACGGCAAGGTCGTATTTGACTACCGCCCGGTACATATGAATACGCTGACCGACGAGGTCGAGCCAGTGCCACCTAAAGCACGTGTGTACTAAGCGTACGGACAAACCTCTAAGTAATGGATAAAAAACCTAAAGCACCTGGAGCAACCGAATAATGGCCGACTTTACACTGCCAGCTAACTCAATCGTCAAGAAAGGCAAAACCTTCGATGCACCCGACGGTGCAACCCGGGTGAAGAAGTTCGAGATCTATCGCTACGATTCTTCAGATGGCGAGAACCCTTCGGTCGATACCTACTTTGTAGACCTCGATACCTGCGGCCCGATGATTCTTGATGCACTGATTAAAATCAAATCAGAAATCGATCCGACGTTATCCTTCAGACGCTCCTGTCGCGAAGGCATCTGCGGTTCGTGTGCAATGAATATTGACGGCTCGAACACGCTGGCCTGCACAATGGCTATTGAAGATGTAGACGGCGATGTCAAAGTCTACCCACTGCCCCACCAGCCAGTGGTCAAAGATCTGGTCTCTGATCTGAACAACTTCTACAAGCAGTACGAATCTATCGAACCATGGATGCAGGCAGACAAAGAACCAGCCGGTGGTCGCGAGCGACTGCAAAGCAAAGAAGATCGCGAAAAGCTCGATGGCCTTTACGAGTGCATCATGTGTGCATGCTGCTCGACAAGCTGCCCGAGCTACTGGTGGAACAGCGACAAGTACCTGGGGCCTGCAGCACTGCTTGGCGCTTACCGCTGGATAGTAGACAGCCGCGATGAAAAAACAGATGAACGACTCGCAGCACTTGATGA
>CAYPDN010000243.1:0-6118 GCA_964409445.1 uncultured Granulosicoccaceae bacterium | reverse complement strand
GCTGCCCCCATAAACAGAGACTGGCCGCGTGCAGTAAAGTACACATTTAAAAGTGTCCAGATGCCGCCGGCCTGTTTGATTCTTTGTAGCCCGGCACTTTTTCGGTACCCCATTATGAAAAGTGGTATTTGCCAGACAAGGACCCACGCCACTACCCATAAGAAAGATACCTTGCCGACTAATGCGAGTAATACAGTTAGCAGTGTGAGCAGAATTGCTGCTATCTGTATCATCGGAAACAACAGGCTTGGTAATTCTGCAAGCGAGAATCCGTGGCGGCGCAGCCCTTCAATGTTGCTTACTCCGCGCCAGCGTTCTTTTTCGTAGAATCGTTTTATGTTGTGCGCTTCGCCGTGGTGAATAGCTTTTATACCTGAGTCACACCAGATATCTCCGTGCTGTTTTATGCGCACGCCAAGGTCGTAGTCTTCACAGGTTTCAAGACTGGTATCGAATCCGTTAATGGCATTGAATATGTCTCGTCGTATGAAAAGGTTCATCGACTCAAGCCAATCAACGGTGCGTGGCGGATCACTGGGGCTGCCCTTTTTCCTGATCTGATACCAACACTCCTGAACCCAGGTAGATTGCTCCGGTATACCCGGTGGGCTACCGAAGCACTTGATGGAGTCGTCTTTGATGTATGGCAGGATTGAATCAAACCAGTCTGGCAGCAAGGTACAGTCGGCATCGATAAATGCCAGTACTTCGCCCTGTGCTCTTTCTGCGCCGAAATTACGCAGAGCTGCGACGGTAACATCCGGTACCACGTGCACTTCCGCTGCAAACTTTCGTGCGATGTCCACGGTGTTGTCTTCAGAGCCGTTGTCGATTACCAGTATCTCGTAGGCCAGATCGACCGAGCGGGCATCACGAATTGAACGCAAACACGCTTCCAGATTGTGCGCTTCGTTCTTTACGGGAATTATTATCGAAAGACTGATCACGGTTAAATAGGTTCAGTGCTGTTCAAATAACCAGGCAGATCGCGTGTGTATCGGTTATTTTGAAGTTGAAAAATAGACTAATTTGAAGAGTATACAGTTCCGGCAGAACAACAGCGTTGAATATGGTCACAGCCGTGGCTCACTGGCGCTAAAACGATTTGGGGAATAATGAGGACTATGAACTACGTCGCCGGTTTTGTGGTGCAACAATTGTGACCCGATTAACACAAAAGTTAACACGCGGCCGAGCGTGATTTCGCAGTTAGTCTGCGGTGATCTGCGTACCGCACTTCCCCTGTAACGCACGATCTGCGTCTTCCAGGTGGGCGATTACTGCACGGCTACCACCTCCCTCGATAAAATTGACGGCGGCCTCGACCTTTGGCCCCATACTGCCTTGTGAAAACTCACCGGCATCAAGGTATTTTTTGAGTTCCGCACAGGTAATATCACCAAGCTTCTTTTCCTTTGCAGTTCCGTAGTGTATACGTACAGCGTCAATCGCCGTCAGTATCATCATGGTATCTATTTGCAGCACATTTGCCATTAGGGCGGACGTTAGATCTTTATCGATGATGGCTTGAATTCCTGTGCGCGTTCCATCTGCATGGCGTTCTACCGGGATGCCACCTCCGCCACCGGCAATAACCACAGCACCACTTTGAGCCACTGTTTCTATTAGCGAGATATCTACTATGTGCTTTGGTTTCGGCGAGGGCACGGTATAACGCCAGCCTCTGCCGCTGTCTTCTGCCATGTGCCAGCCGAGATCCTTTGCAATCTTTTTTGCCTGTTCTTCGGTATAAAAAAATCCGACTGGTTTGGTTGGGTTCTGAAAAGCCGGATCTTCGTTGTCTATTTCAACTTGCGTTAGCAGACAAACGACATGACGACTGTTGCCTGCACTGCGCAGTGCGTTTTCAAGATTTTGCATTAACAGATAAGCGATACCGCCCTGACTGTGCGCAACACAGACGTCCATACTCATTGGTGGTACGGATTCACTGGCCAGAACCTGACGCATTAAAATCTTACCAACCACAGGACCGTTACCGTGCGTGATGATGATTTCCTTATCGGACTGCAGTATCGGCAATAAGGCAGTAGCGGTTTTAACGGCAAATTCAATTTGTTGCTCGACGGTTCCCGGGCGATGCGTCGGGTGGGTAGCGTTGCCACCGATGGCGATAAGGATTCTTTCTTTTTTTTCTATTGCATCGTTCATCAGCTACATTTCCTCGTATGATCAGGTGGTGCAGCAGAATTACCGTGAGTTCTTACCGTGACTTCAGGCAGTAGCGTTAAACTGCTGTAAAAAATTGATTAGCACCTTGGCTGCCGCCAGCGCGTCTTCTTTGGTAATACTCTCATCGGGGTGATGACTCAATCCATCCTTACAACGTACAAACAGCATCGCTACCCGGGTGATATCTGCGATCGCCATAGCATCATGTCCCGCACCACTGGGCATAGAGTGTAGCCGGTATCCGGCGTTTTTGATGGCATTGCCAAGCTGACCTGTCAGCCAGCTGTCGCATACAACACCGTCTGCCTGATAAGTGCGCTCAATATTAATTTGAACTTGTCTTGTTTCAGCTATTGCCTGTAGCGCATCCTCTATTTGTGCAGTTGCATGAGCTCGATGGTTATTGTCGCTTGAACGCAGATCCAGAGAGAAATTGACTTCACCTGGTATAACATTGCCGGCGCCAGGCAGTGCATTGATTTGTCCGACCGTGCCAACCAGATCCTGCATACCTGCACAGAGTTTTTCTATTTCAATGATGCATTCACAGGCTGCCACCAATGCATCCTTGCGCAGATTCATGGGTACGGTACCAGCGTGACCGGCTTTGCCTGTTACTGTTATATTGAAACGTGACGCACCTGAAATTGCGGTAACTATCCCGACGGGCAAGTCTTCCTGCTCAAGTACCGGGCCCTGTTCAATATGGCATTCGATAAAGCCTAGCAGCTGTGAAGATTTGCGAGCTGCGGTTTCAATGCTACCGATTGCACCGAATGCTTCCAGGGCTTCTGCAACACTGATATCTTCGCCATCGCGTTCGTTTAAAACATCCCGCTTTAAAGTTCCGGCTATGGCGCGAGATCCGATCAGGGTGGATGGAAACCGCACACCCTCTTCATCGCAAAAACCGACAAGCTCAACCGGGTAGGGCAGACGTATCTGGTTGTCCTGCAAGTACTGCAGGCAGACAACCGGAAGTACGACACCCAGCATGCCGTCATAGCGGCCTCCATTGCGGACAGTGTCGAGGTGAGAACCAATGAGCATTGCCGGCTGATCGGTTGTTTCAATCCCTGAGACCAGTCCTTCAATTCTGCCAATGATGTTACCAGCGGCGTCGGTGTGAACCTGCATACCGGCCTTACGCATCCACGAACCCACGAGTTCGTTAGCGCGTCGATGTTCGTTGGTCAGGGATCTGCGTGTCAGGTAGTCGTTACTTTCGGACAACTCTGCCAGCGCATCGATCTTATCGAAAATGTCGTCAGCTAAGGATAAGTCGTTTTCCATGAGCGGTTCTGATCGGGCAGGTGCCTTAACAGTATCTTACTTGCGCTGATTAGCAAAGCCACTGCAGATGAGTGGCCGCTTCTGTTACCTCACAGGACGTTTCCCCGATTGCGCTATTGGTCGTAGCCGACTTTATCGGCAAGTTTTACAGCGCTTGCACGATGTTTGGCAATTTCTGCCAGTGGTAATGTATCGCCTTTAAAATCACCCCATGACTGCACCAGTGCTGACGGTGCAACATCCGCCTTAACCGGGTACTCGTGGTTAGTTTCGGCGTAGATGCTTTGTGCTGTGTCTGAAGACATAAACTCCAGAAGCTTAATAGCGTCATCGCGGTTCGGTGCACCTGTAGTCAGTGAAGCACCACTGATATTCATATGGGTGCCGCGATTTGCCTGGTTGGGGAAAATAACATTGACCGATTCAGCCCATGGAATTTGTTCTTCGTCTGCCAGCATCTGGCCCATGTAGTAGCTATTGATAATAGCGATATCGCACTCACCTTGATTAATGGCTTTGACCTGAGCGCGGTCATTGCCTTGCGGCTTGCGTGCCAGATTATTTTTCACACCGTCGAGCCAATCTGTTGCGCCATCGATACCATGGTGGGCAATTATCGATGCATTTAAAGCCACCATATAAGTGTGTTTGCCACTACGCGTGCAAACCTGTTGTGCAAATTCCGGTTTGGCGAGATCTTCATAATCTTTTATAGCGGCGGGGTCGACGCGGTCTTTGCTGACGACTATCAAACGGGCGCGGCTGGTTAGTCCGAACCAGTGACCCTCGGGGTCGCGAAATTCTTCCGGAATATTCTGCTCCAGCGCGTCGTTGCTGAGGGCTTGTGTGAGGCCTTGATCAACTGCCTGGTATAGCGGGCCGCTATCGGTTGTTAACAGTAGATCCGCCGGGCTGTTTCGGCCTTCGTTTTTGAGACGTTCAACCAGGCCTTTCTTTGCGAAAACCGTATTAACCTTAATTCCTGTTTCTGTTGTGAATGCATCGAACACCGGTTCAATCAGGAACGGTTGGCGGTATGAGTACACGTTGACGTCGGCACTGCTGATTGTCGGTAGTGCGCAGATGATCAGTGCCAGCAAACCAATGAGTGGAAGTTTTCTCTGAGACACGTGTTCATTCCGTCGTTCATTTTAATGAATGAGAAGGGTAATGCGAATAATTCTCATTGTCAATACGTGTTCTGATACCTGGTGCACTAAACTTCCCTCACTAAATTCTCCGGATTTAAATTCAGGGAGTAGTCCTTTTTGAGTAAAGAAATGATCGCACTTTGGGATCTGGGAAATGTAGTCGTGCAGTGGAATCCCGACAGGATTCTGCAGATGCTGGATCTGTCGCCTGACAAGTTAGCTGTTGTTAAAGATTTGCTCTACGGGGGCAGTCGCTGGTTGGATCTTGATCGAGGTGTGACCAGTGAGGCCGAAGTTGCAGAAAAAATTGCCGCCGAGAGCGATGTTGCAGTGGATGAGATGCGACGTTGCTTTGATACCGTGCGTGAATCGTTGGTGGATTTTCCGAAAAGTATCGAACTGATTAGAGAAATGAAAACCGCTGGCATTCGCCAGTATGTGCTTTCAAATATGTCGATTGTCAATGCTGAATATTTACGGTCCCGGTCGTACTTTGATTTGTTCGACGGGGTTGTTTTTTCTGCAGAGGAAAAAATTATAAAGCCCGATACCGCTTTGTTTCAGGTTGTGTTGGATCGCTATCAGCTACGGCCTGCGGATATTGTTTTCATTGATGACAGTCTTGCGAACATAAAAGCTGCAGAGACTATGGGAATGCGTGGGGTACATTTTAAAGCGAGTGACGACTGCTACGCGCAGGTGCGTCATTACTTCCCACAATTAAACTAGCATTCTGTCAATGCGGTGCGATACTTAAGCGCGTAGAATATTGATTTAGCGCCTGGTATCAATCTACTGATTTATTCATATGGTGCTATTGCCAGCACTAAGATACTCAATAAAATGTCCAAACTCTATTTCTATTACTCGTCTATGAATGCCGGTAAGTCTACCTCGCTGTTGCAGTCGAGCTATAACTATCGTGAGCGGGGTATGAATACATTGGTGTTATCACCTATGGTTGATGATCGCGACGGTCGAGGAGTAGTAGCTTCGAGAATTGGTCTGAAAACAGAAGCCAAAACTATTGACCCTGACGATAATGTTTTTAACATGGTAAATGAGCATCACGCAGAGACACATCTTAGCTGCGTGCTGATAGATGAAGCCCAGTTTCTTAAGCGTGCACAGGTTTTTCAGCTGGGTGAAGTATGCGATCGGTTAAAAATACCGGTACTTGCCTACGGTATTCGCACAGATTTTCAGGGCGAACCTTTTGAAGGCAGCAAGTATCTGTTGGCCTGGGCGGATAACCTTAAAGAGTTAAAGGCAATTTGTCATTGCGGTCGCAAGGCGACAATGGTTATCAGGCGAGATTCCAGCGGTAAAGCAGTGACCGAAGGTGCTCAAATAGAAATTGGTGGCAACGACTTGTATGAGTCGACCTGCAGGCTGCACTTTAAGGAGGAGTATTTTGGTAACGGTTAAGCTGCGTCGTGCTGCTTGTTTCTATCGTTGTGTTTTGCCGTTCTAGCGTGCCG